>NZ_QNUA01000001.1:0-141996 GCF_008042285.1 Bacillus sp. AR13-1 | reverse complement strand
CCCGTGTTACCTCTAGGTCCAGTAGGTCCAGTAGGTCCTCTGCCGAACGAAGCTGAATTAACTAGAGTAGTTTGTAACTCTGCAATTAATTTAAGGAGTTCTTGGAGTGTACAAGGATCAATTCGGAATAACTTTGTAATGTAAAGTAAATAATTAATTAAAATTTGAAGTTCAACAAATACAGCACTTGCTACGAAGGTTGGATTTTTTAATATAGTTATTAAGTTTTTAATGATGGCTAATCCTTGTGCTTTCAGAGCGGAAGTAGTGTCTAGTGAACAGATGAATTTGCTTAGTAGGTGCAATGTATCTATTAGATTCTCAATGTTTTTGGGAGATGGATTGGCGAAAAGTTTAGGGATTATTTTTATTAAATCGTTAATGATTGCACGGAATGTTCTAATTTGCGCTTTAGTAATTGGAATCGTTGGGGTAGTTGGAATTCGTCCAGCGCTAGTTGGAAAGCATGGATTGGAGTATTTATTTTGATTGTCGTTAAAGCGAGACATTAAATCTCTCCTTTCTGATAAGAATGTGAACGAAACTCATCATAGTAGATGCAGGGAATAGTTAAATGGTCATAGTGAAATTGAGTGTTTCGAGAAAAAAATAAAAAAACGCCTTATTATAGGGCGTTTTTTTTATTTTCAGCATATTGATAATATCGCTTTAGTGAAATTTTTGATTTGAAGCCAACTAATTTTATGATTTCTGGCTCTGGGGTTTGTTTTTTTATTAGGCGTAAAATAAACGTGTTCCGGAAATGTTGTCCAGAAATGCCTTTACGTAAATTGGCTCTTGCTACTTCAAGTCGGATCATTTTTTGGATAGCGATTTCTGTTAGTGCTTTTGGTGCATCGTTTTCGTATACCCATCTGTATGTTCCGCGGTTAAAATCGAATGCAACAAACAACGGGTCATTACTATGGTATTTAGGACGAACTGGTTCTGGAATACTTTTATAATATGTGTACAGTTGTTTTTTGTCTTCGATTGCTAATGTGATTGTTCTTTCTACTCCTGCGGTTGCTGGAATAGAAAGTGTATTAGTTTCAAAATGAACGTGATGCATAGTTAATGCTGTAAGCTCTTGTAAGGATAGTCCGTAGTCGATTAATATACTTAAAATAGCGATATTACGATCCATTAATAATGGACGAACGGGACGTTGTTTTTCTGAAAGTCCTTCTAATGAAGTGACTATATGCTTTAATCTTTTTTCTTCATCGGATGAAATGAAATCTTCATTACGCAATGCACGGTTTGGTTGAATAGTAATTTCCATATCATTCAATGGATTTGGAATGTTAAGAAAATGATGCATTCTATTTAATACAATAAATACACGATGCATTGTTTTCTCAGAGTAGTGTCGATTCTTTTTTAAGTCTGAAAAGTAATCTTCATAGTCTTTTGTACAAAGTGTTGCCCATATATTACTGGAAGGGAGCTTTTTGTTTTTTTCTAACCAATGTCCAAAATCTTCAATGTCATAAACATAACGTTTAATGGTTGAAGACTTTCGGCCTTTATTCAATAAAAAAATAGAAAAGGCTTGTATTGTATCATGGAATTCCGTTGTTTCCATAGTCCCACCACCTTGATTATTTCTTATATTATAGCAAACTTTTCTGAAAATAGGCATTTGCAAGAGGGACTGGAATAATAATATTTGGTGAGTGGATAAAATGAGGTGATTGTATGGAACAATCGATGCGTAAGAAAAATAACAATCAAATTAATATTGTATTAAACCATCGAAAGAAAATTTCGTTACCGGCATCAGAAAATAAAACGGTAATTTCAAGTGAAACCACTACTAAACATGAGATGTTGCAGAGAATTGAAGAAGAGATGGGAAAGCTTGTTGGGATGGATGAAATAAAAAAGATAATAAAAGAAATTTATGCTTGGATTTATGTAAATAAAAAAAGACAAGAGATGGGGTTGAAATCTGAGAAGCAAGTGCTTCACATGTTATTTAGGGGGAATCCCGGTACTGGGAAGACAACCGTTGCTAGAATGATAGGGAAATTGTTGTTTGAGATGAATATTTTATCGAAGGGGCATTTAGTTGAAGCAGAACGTGCTGATCTTGTGGGGGAGTATATCGGTCATACAGCGCAAAAGACGAGAGATTTAATAAAAAAGGCCATGGGAGGTATTTTGTTTATTGATGAGGCGTATTCTTTAGCGCGGGGGGGAGAGAAGGATTTTGGAAAGGAAGCTATTGATACACTTGTGAAGCATATGGAAGATAAGCAGCACGGTTTTGTATTAATTTTAGCTGGATATTCAAGAGAGATGAATCATTTTCTTTCATTAAATCCAGGGTTACAATCTCGTTTTCCATTTATTATTGAATTTGCGGATTACTCGGTAAATCAGCTGTTGGAAATTGGAAAGAGAATGTATGAGGAGCGTGAATATCAGTTATCTAAAGAAGCGGAGTGGAAATTTCGAGATCATTTACATGCGGTAAAGTATTCGTCGCAAATTACATCGTTTAGTAATGGGCGATACGTACGGAATATTGTTGAAAAATCGATTCGTACACAAGCTATGCGATTGTTACAAGAGGATACGTATGATAAATATGATTTAATTGGGATATCAAGTATGGATTTAATGCTTGAAGAGGAGACGCACAGTACGTAAACTGTGCGTCTGTTTTTATGCATAAGTTCGTTTACTCTTTTTTTGCTTTTTCTTGGTGAGTTTTATGAAGACGTTCCATTTTAGCGCTCTTTTCGTGCGCTGAATTTGGATCATGTCCAAATTGGTTTACTGAGCTTTTTTGAGCTCCTTTATTAACATGGTTTGTCATTTGCATTCACCTCGCTTTAAAAATTAGTATAAACATTATGTAAAGAAAAACTCGTTAGAAAAGAAAAACCTCTTTACGATATGTAAAGAGGTTAGATTGCTATTTATGCATTGAGCGCTCCTTTGTATCGATGCGTCTATGCGGTAAATGCCATTTGTAATGAATAGAAACCATGCGGAAGCAAACAATTAAAATGAATAAGGTGTATAGAGCCCAATCGCTAACGATGACTTTAGCGCCAATCAAAAAACCGGCTAAAATCGTCCAAAACGCATATACATCAGCTCGAAGGACGAGAGGTTTTCTACGTGCTAAAAGATCACGAATAATACCGCCGCCAATGCCAGTTAAAACAGCAGCTACAATTGTAGCGCTAATTGGTAAATTTAATTTTTGGGCGTATAGAGCTCCTTGTACGGCGAACGCTGATAAGCCGATGGCATCTGTGATGTTTTCCCACTTTTTCCAATGCTTAATTAATTTATTAGGAAAAAGAAAAATGATCGTCATTGATAATAGTGCGATTTGGAATAACATGTCTTGTTGCCAAAACGCGACGATTGGATAACCGATTAATAAATTACGAAGGGCACCTCCCCCAAATGCGGTTGCCATTCCTAAAATATATACCCCGAAAATATCATAATCCTCTTCCATTGCAACAATGGCTCCGCTTAGTGCGAAAGCGATTGTGCCTATGATGCTAAAAATCTCCCATGCCATGAATTTTCTCCCCCGCTAACTAGATGAAATGTGCTTCCTCTGCTATTATATTAGAAGGTTTAAATTTCGAAAAGGATGAGTGAACATATTTGATGGAAGAAAAAGAAAAAATCATATTAGTTGGCTGTCAATTGCCACAAGATGATGATGAAAAATTTATGCATTCCATGAAAGAGCTTGCATCGCTAGCGAAAACTGCGCGAGCGGAAGTGTTAGTATCAACGACGCAAAAGCGCCCGAAGTTTCATCCGGCGACTTATATAGGAAAAGGTAAACTAGAAGAGCTTGCAGCGTTGACGGAAGAATTAGAACCAGCTGTTATTGTTTTTAATAATGAGTTAACACCAAGTCAAATTCGGAATTTATCTTCAGTATTAGATGCGAGAGTGATTGACCGAACGCAGTTAATACTAGATATTTTTGCGCAACGTGCGAAATCGAGAGAGGGTAAGCTTCAAGTAGAATTAGCTCAATTGCAATATACAATGCCGCGCCTTATGGGACAAGGTCTTGCTTTATCGCGTCTTGGTGGTGGAATTGGTACAAGGGGACCAGGAGAGACGAAGCTTGAGACAGATCGTCGTCATATTCGATCTCGTATTGATGAAATAAAGAGACAACTTGCGGTTGTTGTGGAGCATCGAAAGAGATATCGTGAGAGAAGAAAAGATAATAAAGTGTTTCAAGTTGCGTTAATTGGGTATACAAATGCAGGGAAATCTACGTTGTTTAATAGATTAACGGAAGCTGATACATTTGAAGAAAACTTATTGTTTGCAACGCTAGATCCGACGACAAGAAAGATGCCGTTACCTTCTGGTTATACAGTGCTTTTGACTGATACGGTTGGTTTTATACAAGATTTACCTACGTCACTAATTGCTGCTTTTCGATCTACGTTAGAAGAAGCTGGGGAAGCGGATGTTATTTTACATGTTGTTGATTCTGCAGATCCTAATTATGTAGGGCATGAGCAGACAGTAAAACAATTATTGTCGGACCTTGAAATTAATCGTATTCCTATTATTACGTTATATAATAAAAAAGATAAATTGCATCAAAACTTCATTCCATTTCCGAAAAGTGATTTCTTAATGACTAGTGCTTTTGAAGAAAGTGATTTATTGCGTATAAAAGAAGCGATAGAAACGAAGATGAAGGAAGAAATGGATGATTATCAAGTGGAAATCCCTCCGAGTGAAGGTAGGTTATTAACGCTTTTAAAGACAGAAACAATATTAACTAAAATGGAGTTTCTAGAAGATAAATTTGTATATGATTGTACAGGGTATATATTTGCTCATTCATCGCTTAAGGGGCAATTAAAGAGATTTTTAGTGGAAGAAGGAGAAAATAATGTTTGATCGTTTGAAAAATGGAGAAAAAATTGCTCCAATCGTAAAAGAAGTAGAAAGTCAAATTATAGAAGTACATAAACATGTGGATGAAGTGATTGAGAGTAACCAATTTCGTGTATTAGAAAGTTTTCGTAAACACAAAATTAGCGATTCGCATTTTATTCCGACGACAGGTTATGGTTATGATGATATTGGTCGTGACACGTTAGAAAAAGTGTATGCTGATGTATTTGGGGCAGAAGCGGGTCTTGTTCGTCCGCAAATTATTTCAGGTACTCACGCAATTTCGACAGCTCTATTCGGTATTTTACGTCCAGGAGATGAACTGCTATACATAACAGGAAAACCATATGATACGTTAGAAGAAATCGTTGGTGTACGCGGAAAAGGTGTAGGCTCATTTAAAGAATATAATATTGGTTATAACGCAGTTCCGTTAACTGAAGAGGGATTTGTGGACTTTGAAGCTGTTGCAGCTGCGATCCATAGTAATACGAAGATGATTGGTATTCAGCGTTCAAAAGGATATGCTACTCGTCCGTCGTTTACTGTTTCACAAATTAAAGAGATGATTGCGTTTGTGAAAGAGATTAAACCTGATGTTGTTGTATTTGTAGATAACTGCTATGGCGAATTTATTGAAGAAGAAGAGCCATGTCATGTTGGTGCGGACTTAATGGCAGGCTCTCTTATTAAGAATCCTGGCGGTGGAATTGTTAAAACTGGTGGTTACATTGTTGGTAAAGAGCAGTATGTTGAAGCGTGTGCATATCGTCTAACATCTCCAGGAATCGGTGCGGAAGCAGGGGCATCTTTATACAGTTTGCAAGAAATGTATCAAGGTTTCTTCTTAGCGCCGCATGTAGCGGGACAAGCGCTAAAAGGTGCGATTTTTACAGCTGCATTTTTAGGAAAGTTAGGGATGAATACATCACCAGCTTGGAATGCACCAAGAACAGATTTAATTCAGTCTGTTCAATTTGATGATAAAGATCGTATGATTGCGTTCTGTCAAGCGATTCAATATGCATCTCCAATTAATTCTCATTTCACTCCATATGCAAACTATATGCCGGGTTATGAAGATGATGTAATTATGGCTGCGGGGACGTTTATTCAAGGTGCAAGTATTGAGCTGTCGGCTGATGGTCCGATTCGTCCGCCTTATGTTGCTTACGTGCAAGGTGGGTTAACTTATTCGCATGTAAAGATTGCGATTTGTTCTGCGATTGATGCGTTAATTGAAAAAAAACTATTAACAATTTCTTAAAGGAAAGCTGTCGATTTCGGCAGCTTTTTTCGTGTGAAAGTAATGATTTGTGCCATTAGAAAAAAAATGAAAAAAATCATAAAAAAATCATGTAAGAAAAGCTAACATCTATTGACACTAAACATAACATGGTGTAAAATGAGAAACAGTTAAGGCGAAGGAGGAACTGAAACAATGAAAGAAGATAGACGTTCTGCTCCGCTGTTTCCAATTGGTATTGTAATGGATTTAACACAATTATCTGCACGTCAAATTCGCTACTATGAAGAGCATAATCTTATTTTTCCAACCCGTACAAAAGGGAATCGTAGATTATTTTCATTTAACGATGTAGATAAATTGTTGGAAATTAAAGATTTGTTAGATCAAGGCTTAAATATGGCCGGAATTAAACAAGTATTGCAAATGAAAGAAAATCAAACAGAAGCAGTGAAAGTAAAAGAAGAAACGAAAGAAATTTCAAAATCCGAGCTTCGCAAAATTCTTCGAGATGAACTACAACATACAGGTAGATTTAATCGGACCTCATTGCGACAAGGTGACATTTCAAGGTTTTTTCACTAAAGATAACTGATTCTGAAGGTGTTTAGAGGGACTAAGGAGGAATTTATAATGGCTAGGTACACAAAAGAAGATATTTTCCGTTTGGCGAAAGAAGAGAATGTAAAGTATATCCGTCTGCAATTTACGGACCTTTTAGGGGTAATTAAAAACGTAGAAATTCCAGTGAGCCAATTAACAAAAGCTCTTGATAACAAAATGATGTTTGATGGATCTTCTATTGAAGGTTTCGTACGTATTGAAGAATCTGATATGTATTTATATCCGGATTTAGATACTTGGGTAATTTTCCCTTGGACAGCTGAAAAAGGTAAAGTAGCTCGTTTAATCTGTGATATTTACAATGCTGATGGTACTCCATTTGATGGCGACCCACGTAACAACTTAAAGCGTGTGTTAAAAGAAATGGAAGCATTAGGATTCTCAGATTTCAATCTTGGACCAGAGCCAGAATTCTTCCTATTTAAAGTTGATGAAAAAGGAAATCCAACACTGGAATTGAACGATAACGGTGGATACTTCGACCTTGCGCCGATGGATCTAGGGGAAAACTGTCGTCGTGATATCGTTCTTGAACTTGAAGAAATGGGCTTTGAAATTGAAGCATCTCACCATGAGGTTGCGCCAGGTCAACATGAAATTGACTTTAAATATGCAAATGCAATTCGCTCATGTGATGACATTCAAACATTCAAGCTTGTTGTAAGAACGATTGCTCGTAAACATGGTTTACACGCAACATTTATGCCGAAACCATTATACGGTGTGAACGGTTCAGGTATGCACTGTAACTTATCACTATTTAAAAATGGTGAGAACGTATTCTTCGATCAAAACGGTGATTTACAATTAAGTGATGATGCTCGTCACTTCATCGCAGGTATTTTAAAACATGCGCCAGCATTTACAGCGGTAGCAAACCCAACTGTAAACTCTTACAAGCGTTTAGTACCTGGATATGAAGCTCCATGTTACGTAGCATGGTCTGCACAAAACCGTAGTCCATTAGTGCGTATTCCTGCATCTCGTGGTATTAGTACACGCGTAGAAGTACGTAGTGTTGACCCAGCTGCGAACCCATATTTAGTAATGGCTACATTATTAGCAGCAGGTCTTGATGGAATTAAAAATAAATTAACTCCACCAGCTGCAGTAGACCGTAACATCTACGTAATGACAAAAGAAGAGCGTGAAGAAGCAGGTATCGTTGACTTACCAGCAACATTAGCGCAAGCGTTAGTTACTTTACAATCTAATGAAATCGTATGTGGCGCATTAGGTGATCATTTACTTGAGCACTTCATTGAAGCAAAAGAAATTGAGTGGGATATTTTCCGCACGCAAGTTCACCAATGGGAACGCGACCAATATATGTCTCTATACTAAGAGAGAAAAAAGCCCTAATACTACGGTATTAGGGCTTTTTCGTCATTTATCTACAGTGAAAAAACGCGAATATTGTCGCATTTTTTTTAGTGTCATCAGGAAGTAATTTAGTGAAAATAATTTGTGTTGACTCGTTCTGTATAAAGAACTAAAATGGCATTAACTAGAAATGTTTGTATATTAAAAAGAATGAAAATATTGTTTTTTTTCTTAAGTTTTCGATGCCAATTTCAAGTTGAAGCTCATTGGTTTTAAATGAGGAGGGAAGTTATGGATAAGGAAATAAATTTGAAAAATCTATTTACTATTATACGGAAAAGAATTTGGATCATTCTATTATTTACAACTCTCACAACAGTAGCAGGAGCGATGTATACTATATATGTAAAAACACCATTATATGCCTCTTCAGCAAGAGTTATTGTTCAAGCTAATGCTGAAACGATGAATACATTGAAAGCGATGGTAAATGAGCCTGTAATATTAGAAAAAGTGGCTGCTGAATTGAATATTAACAGATCTGCAGGTGCATTAAGTGGACAAATAAGTACAGAAAGTGTGCAAGGGTCCCAGATTATGAGAATAAATGTAGTGGATATAGATCCTGTGCTTGCTCATAAAATTGCAAATACTACAGCCGTTGTTTATAAGAAAGAAGTAGCGAATATACTGAATTTTAATAATGTGAGTATATTACCAGAAGACCCAGTTCAAAAAAATTCTATGCCTATAAATATAAATCACTTTAAGACGATACTAATTGCATTCTCTATAGGTATGGTGCTCAGTATTGGATTCATTTTTTTATTGGATTCACTTGATGAGAGAATCAAATCGGAACGGCGAATTGAACAATTGTTAGATGTCCCTGTTTTGGGCGGAATATCTAAAATGAATAGAAAAAATGTGAAAGACAAATTCAGTAAAAAAAATACGGTATTATTGGGGGAGGGAACGGAGTGGCTTACAAAAATAGACGAAAAACAAATAAAGTTAAAGGAGAAAGTATAATTGTACATACCGCTCCAAGATCGAAAATTTCGGAGCAGTATCGTTCGCTTCGAACAAACCTTCAATTATCTTCATCTATTCATAAAAGCAGAACTATAGTTATTACTTCTCCGAGGTATGGTGAAGGAAAATCAACGATTACAGTTAATTTAGCAGTCTCAATAGCACAAAAAGGTGAAAAAGTATTGGTAATAGATGCAAATTTACGAACACCAACGATTCATGAAATGTTTGGAGTAGAAAATACAATTGGATTAATTGATATATTGAACGGAAAAACAACTTTAGAGGGCGCCGTGAAAAAAACAGAGATGGAAAGTCTGGATGTATTAACTAGCGGACCAGTACCATTTAATCCATCTGAAGTGCTTAGTTCAGATGCAATGGATATGTTAATTCAAAAGGCGCTGGAACGATACGATATTATATTATTTGATTCTTCTCCTGTACTAGAAGTAACAGATACAAGTGTATTGGCTGATAAGTGTGAAGGTGTATTATTGGTGATACGTTATAATCATACTGTGAATGAAGATGCGCTTGAAACGAAAAGGGCGTTAAGTTTTACGAAAAGTAGGATATTAGGTGCGATTTTGAATGGAAAAGTATAAATAACATAAATGTACTTTAGAAAAATGAATTTAATATCCTTATATCAGGATGTTCTTTATAAAGAATTTTTTTAAAGGGATACGATGTGGTGATGTCTCCTTACCGCTATCAACGGAGGCACTCGATTATGCTGTGGGTTGTGAAAACAACCTTAGATGCGAGTCATCAAGAGTGTAATGTGAGGGAGGGTTAGATGCCCCTATTTTATTAAAGTTTCTAACTATGTGTTTTTAATAAAGAGAATATAGTTAGAAACTTTAAATTTGAAAGAGTTAAGTATGGAATTGATTAAAGGAGGAAGTTACATGACGTATCGGCGGAGGATATCGTTATTGCTTTTAATGGATTCAATGATTGTGTTAAGTGCTATTTTCTTTAGTTATTTCTTTGTAAATGCTAGCTTTAGTGTTATCACTTTATCATCAATTATTAGCTCTATCACTCTACTAGTCAGTCATCATTTATTTGCTTTAATATATAAGTTGTATAATAAAGCTTGGGAATATGCAAGTATAGGAGAATTACTCATTATATGCAAAGTTGTTACATTTTCTATAATTGCTACAGCGGTTGTGCAGCAACTAATCATGCAAAAAATGTATTTTCGGCTGTTAGTTGTAACTTGGATGATTCATATTTTATTAATTGGTGGTTCACGTTTTATATGGAGAATGTACAGAGATATTTATTATGTAAAAAAGGGTGATAAAAAAAGAACGTTAATTGTTGGTGCGGGATCTGCTGGGACAATGGTTGCAAGGCAGTTGTTAAAGAATAGTGCTGCCGAATTAATGCCAGTCGCATTTATTGATGATAATGTAAAAAAACATAACCTTGATATTTGGGGTATTCCAGTAATTGGTGGTAAGAATCAAATTGAGTATGCTGTTAAAAAACTGAATATTGAAATAATAATTTTAGCAATTCCTTCATTAAACAAAAGAGAGCAAAATGTTATTTTGAAAAGATGTTTAAAAACAGAAATGAAAACTCAAATTCTTCCGATGTTAGAAGACTTAGTAACGGGTAAAGTATCGGTGAACGAATTCAGGGATGTTCAAGTAGAGGATTTATTAGGGCGTGATCCTGTAGAACTTGATGTGGATATTATTTCAGATTATATAACTGACAAGGTTATTTTAGTTACTGGTGCAGGAGGTTCGATTGGTTCGGAAATTTGTAGACAAATTGCAAAATTTAGGCCGAAAAGGTTGATTTTACTAGGGCATGGGGAGAACAGTATTTATTCTATAGAAATGGAATTAAACAGAAAATATGGAGATATGAAAGGCACGTTTATTCCTGAAATCGCAGATATACAAGATGAAAAAAAGATGAATTCAATAATGAATAAACATCTTCCAAATGTTGTATATCATGCAGCTGCACATAAACATGTACCACTAATGGAGAATAATCCTGAAGAGGCTGTTAAAAATAATTTGATTGGAACTATGAATGTATCAGAGGCAGCGAGAGCACATGGAGTAGGAACGTTTGTTATGATTTCCTCTGATAAAGCTGTGAACCCGACGAGTGTTATGGGAGCAACAAAGAAATTAGCTGAGATGGTAATTCAACATAAAGATAAAATAAGTCATACAAAGTTTGTTACTGTACGCTTTGGGAATGTCTTAGGAAGTAGAGGGAGTGTTATACCTTTATTTAAGAAGCAAATTCAAAATGGTGGACCAGTTACAGTTACTCATCCTGATATGGTTCGGTATTTTATGACAATCCCGGAAGCATCAAGACTCGTAGTGCAAGCTGGTGCTTTAGCTAAAGGTGGAGAGATTTTTGTATTGGATATGGGAGAACCAGTGAAAATAGTCGACCTTGCCAAAAATCTTATTCGATTATCAGGAAATTCTGTGGATGAAATAGGAATAGAATTTACTGGTATACGCCCAGGGGAGAAACTTTTTGAAGAATTACTAAAAGAAGATGAAATGAATGAAAAGCAAATTCATCCGAGGATTTACGTAGGACAAGAAATGAATGTTCGTATAGAAGAAATTGAAGAGTTTATTTCAAGTTATACAGATTTAAACGAAGTAGAATTAAGAAAACGATTGTTAAAGTTAGTAAATCAGCGTAAAACTTTAAAACTGTTAATACCTGTATCAGGTCAATAGAAAAAATTTATATAAGACGGGTGCGTGGGATGGTGTCTAAAAAAGTTCTGTTTTGTGCAACTGTAGATTATCATTTTAAGGCTTTTCATTTACCGTATTTGAAATGGTTTTCAGAACAAGGATGGGAAGTACATGTTGCAGCGAATGGGAATATACATCTTCCGTACGTAACTCGAAAATATAATATTCCTATTCAAAGGTCACCTCTTAGTATACAAAACATCCACGCATATAAAAAACTAAAATCAATTATTGATCAAAATAAATATCATATCATTCATTGTCATACGCCTATGGGAGGAGTAATTGCTCGTTTAGCTGCTCAGAAAGCCAGGCGGCAAGGAACGAAAGTCGTATATACAGCACATGGATTTCACTTTTGTAAAGGATCACCGTATATGAATTGGTTGCTTTATTATCCGATTGAAAGAATTCTAGCTTCTCATACGGATTGTCTAATAACAATTAACCAAGAAGATTATGATTTAGCAGTTAAACATCGCTTTCCAGTGAAAGATATTAAGCTAGTTCACGGTGTAGGAATAGATGTACAACGGTTTACTCTTGTAACTGAAATTGAGAAACGAGAATTAAAGCTACAATGTGGCTATAAATCAGAAGATTTTTTAATGTTTTATGCTGCTGAATTTAATAAGAATAAAAATCAAAGCTTTTTAATCCGTGTATTGGCACAATTAAAAAATGAAATGCCACATGCGAAGCTTTTGCTTGCTGGAGAAGGACCGTTAATGGAAGAGTGCAAAAAAATAACGACTCAACTAGGCGTGAGTAATATGGTTCACTTTCTTGGTTATAGAAATGATATAGCCTCTTTGTTACAGATGTCTGATCTTGCAGTTGCATCGAGTTACCGGGAAGGTTTACCAGTTAATATTATGGAAGCTATGGCTTGTGGAATTCCGGTTATCGCTACGGACAATCGGGGACATAGGGAGCTAATTATTAGTAATAAAAATGGTTGGATTATAGATCGTGATGATATAAAGACGATGTCTGAAAGAATAAATACTATTTCTAAAAATACTAAATTACAAGCTCAGTTTGGACAGTGTGGACGTACTATTATTACAAGTGAATATTCAGTTAACGAAGTGTTGAAAGAGAAACAAGAAATTTATACAACATATATGGATGGAATGGAGGATTTAAATTGGGCACTCCATTGAGAGTATTACATGTAGTCGTAAATATGAATAGAGGCGGAGCCGAAACTTTAATTATGAATTTATATCGCAATATAGATCGTTCCAAAGTTCAATTTGATTTTTTAACATGTAAAGAAGGAGTGTTTGATGAAGAAATAGTAAAGTTGGGCGGAAAAGTTCATAGAATTCCATATGTTACGGATGTTGGTCATAGAGGCTATATAAAGGCATTAAATACCTTCTTTAGCTCTCATCCGCAATATAAAATCGTTCATTCACATATGGATAAAATGAGTGGATTGGTACTTCGTTCAGCTAAAAAAGCAAGGGTGCCAGTTAGGATTGCACATAGTCACAATACTAGTAGTGAAGGTGGTGCTACTGCAAAAATCTATAAATGGTATGCAGGAAAATCTATAGGTACATGTGCAACGCATTTGTTAGCATGCTCAAATGCAGCTGCGAGATGGTTATTTGCAGATAAAGCTGATACAGCTAGAATCTTAAAAAATGGAATTGATTGTGATAGATTTTTGTTCATTCCAGAAATGAGAAAACATGTAAGAGAAGAATTACAGCTTGAGCAAGACGCTCTTGTTATTGGCCATGTTGGAAGATTTGCTCATCAAAAAAATCATGCTTACCTTATAGAAGTATTTGCGCAGTTAACTCGATTTAGGCCGAATTCAATTCTTTTATTAGCTGGCGAAGGGCCACTTCGTATGGAAATTGAAAATCAAGTGAGGGAATTAAATTTGGAGAAGCATATAAGGTTTCTTGGGATACGAGCTGATATAGAAAGGATACTTCAAGCATTTGATGTATTTGTTTTTCCATCCATACATGAGGGATTGCCACTTACTCTCATAGAGGCGCAAGGAGTTGGTTTGCCTTGTATTATATCGGATGCTATTACGAAAGAAGTGGATTTGGGAATGAATCTAGTTGAACATGTTCCTCTAGCAGATAAAATGGCTTGGATAGAAAAAATGAAAAATATAGAAATTAGTAATTTTCCGAGGGAAATACCAGCTCAAGTATTTTTGGAGAAAGGCTACGATATAAAACATACGGCAGAATTAACTCACGACTATTATTCCGTACTTTCGAGGTGAGTAATTTGGAGAATTTAACGATTTTCACCCCTACTTATAATAGAGCATATTGTCTTACAAATTGTTATGAGAGTTTAAAACGTCAAACATGTAAGAATTTTATTTGGTTAATAATAGATGATGGATCTAGTGATAACACAAAAGAATTGGTGGATAGCTGGATTGCTGAAAAATATATAAAAATTATGTATCATTGGCAACAAAATCAAGGGATGCATGGTGCTCACAATACAGCATACGAAATGATTGATACGGAGTTAAATATTTGTATTGATTCTGATGATTATATGCCAGACGATGCTGTAGAAAAAATCCTTTCTTTTTGGAGTAGATATGGGAATGATGAAGTTAGTGGGATAATTGGATTGGATTTGTATACAAATGGGCAAATAATTGGCTCAAAGTTACCAGAAAACCTTAAATATTCCACGTTGTTTAATCTTTACAACAAACATGGTGTCACAGGTGATAAAAAATTGGTCTATCGCACAGAATTGACTAAGAAATATCCATACCCAATTTTTAAAAATGAAAAATATGTTGGGTTAGCATATAAATATTATATGTTAGATCAGCAGTATGAGATGTTACTGATGAACGAACCTCTTTGCTATGTTGAATACATGCCTGACGGTTCATCAATGAATATGCTAAATCAATATCGTAAAAATCCAAGAGGTTTTGCTTTTTATCGTAAGGAACTTATGAAATTACCATTTACTAATCGAGTATTCAAGTATAGGCAAGCTGTACATTATGTATCTAGTAGTTTTATAGCGAAAAATAAAAGATTTATGCAAGAGTCGCCATGCAAAGGTCTTACGATTTGCGCATTGCCATTTGGAGTTATTCTTTATAGTTACATTACAATGAAAACAAGAATGGAAGTAAATATATAGGGATTTACTTAGTAAGTAAATGAGAGGACATAATAATGACTATACTTTGGATGAATCTTTTTATCGTATTCATACTCGCATTTTTTGCAAGGTATTTTGCTATACCTGTAACTAATAATTTTACATTGATAAAGCCAAATAGATTATTGGTTTTAATGGCGGCTCTATCACTTGTATTGGTAGCGGGACTTCGGAATAATATTGGGGATACTTATTTTTATATGCATGCATATAAAATAACGGAGTTTAATTGGGAGTATGTTCAAACTAACAAAGACATGGGCTTTAATATTTTTCAAATGGTTTTGAAAAAATATGCGGATGATCCTCAAGTAATGGTTTTTACTACAGCATTGATAACAAATGTACTCATTGTAGCAACACTATATAAATATTCAAGACTAATTGAATTGAGTTTATATGTTTATATTACGTCGGGTATGTATTTAACATCAATGAATGGGATTAGGCAATATTTAGCCGCTGCAATTATTTTTGCTGCCACAAAATATATTTTTGAAGGAAAATGGAAAAAATATATGGCAATTGTATTATGCGCATCAACATTTCATGCAAGTGCATTAGTTCTTGTGCCAATCTACTTTTTTGTAAGAAAAAAAGCCTGGTCAGGAACGACATATTTGCTTCTTTTTTTAGCAGTATGTGTAGTTATAGGTTTTAATCAGTTTTCGGAAGTTTTATTTTCGGCAATTGGAAATACTCAATATGGTCAATATAAGGAATTTCATGAAGGTGGTGCCAATATACTTAGGGTTGCTGTGAGTATAGTGCCAATTATACTGGCTTACCTTGGGAAAGATAAAATGAGGGCGTTATTCCCTGAAAGTGATTATATTGTAAATATGTCTATATTAGGTCTTGTTTTTATGATTATTTCAACACAAAATTGGATATTTGCTAGATTCTCCATATATTTTGGATTGTATCAGTTAATATTAATTTCTTGGGTTGTGAAGTCATTTACAGATAAAGATCAAAAGTTGATTTATTATGCAGTTCTAGTGTGCTATTTTATTTATTTTGTATATGAACATGTAATTACTCTGGGAATTATCTATAAGAGTAACCTACTTTGATAATAAAGTGCAAGATGCTGGGAGAGGATTGTTAAATGGGGATAGATTCTAAGCTTAGACCTAAAAATAAAAAGAAGGTTTTACACATTGTCAGCGCTCTGAATCGCGGGGGAGCTGAAACGTTACTAATGAATATATATAGGAAAATAGATAAGAGGCAGCTTCAGTTTGATTTTGTATCTCATCGAAATGAGAAAAATGATTATGAAGATGAAATAATGGCGTTAGGTGGGAGAATATATAAGGTACCTAGTTTAGGACAAATAGGACCTTTTTCCTATGTTAAAGAACTTGTGAAAATTATGTCGGATAATCAATATGAAGTTGTACATGCACATACGGATTATCAAGGTGGTTTCGTTGCTGTAGCGGCAAAAATAGCTGGTATAAAAAAGAGGATTTGTCATTCGCATAGTAATAATTGGCCACAAGACTCTGGAATAAAAGCAAGAGTTATCCTAAAGGTTTTGCAATCTATTATTAAATATGCTGGAACTAATTATTGTGCGTGCAGCGTTGAAGCAGCACGTTTTTTATTTGGCGAAAGGATGCTTCATAGTGAGAGGATAGAACTAATTAAAAACGGTATAGATATTAATCAATTTACTGATATAGACGCTGGGAGTAGTGTCAGCGTAAGAAGGGAACTTAATATACCGAATGCAACAAAATTAATAGGACATATAGGAAGTTTTTCAGAGTCAAAGAATCATATTTTTATCCTAAAAGTTTTAAAGCAAATTTTAAAACGAGATTCAAATTTTGTTGCTATTTTAGTAGGAGATGGCCCGTTAAGGATTTCTATTGAATTAAAAGCAAAGCAATTAGGGATTTTTGAAAATATTAGATTTTTGGGGGTTAGGAAGGATATTCCACGACTCATGAAGAGTTTTGATGTTTTTATTTTTCCTTCTTTGTTTGAGGGGTTTGGTATTGTAACTTTAGAAGCGCAATCTGCAGGTGTACCATGTGTTGTAGCAGATACGCTACCTAATAATACTGATATGGGGTTAGGGATAATGTCATTTGTTGACTTAGATGAAGAAATTGAAATATGGTGTAAAGAAATTTATAAAGCCTTGTTAAAAGAAAGACCTGACAGGGAATTTATAATTAACAATATATCGAAATTAGGCTTTGATATTAACGATAACATTTACGAGTGGCTATCGTTATATGGAATTGTGCGCAAGGAAGAAATAGGATAATCTAATTTATTTTCATTTTATATGTCTGATGTATAAGGAGATTTGTTGAGCGTAACAGCAAAATACAAATATAAAATGAGGAAGAGAAATCAATAATAGATTTTGTGAGGTATCCTATAATGAAAAAGAAAAGAATATTAATTACATCTTTTGATATGGAAATTGGTGGAGTAGAAAGAAGTTTGATTGGTTTATTAAATACAATTGATTACAGTAAGTATGATATAGATTTAATGTTATTTAAACATGAAGGTGGATTTTTCTCTTTACTACCTAAAGAGCCGAATTTATTAGAGGAATTGCAACAATATACTACTTTTAGAAAATCAATTAAGCAGATATTACAAGAAGGGCATTACTCAATTGGGATTACTAGGATAATAGGGAGAATTATGGGCGTTATGCATGGGCGATATGTAAATAGTAAAGAACCTGGATACTTCGTCATTCAATATGGATGGAGAATATCTCTTCCATTTCTTCCAAAGTTGAGAGAAGAGTACGATGTTGCGATAAGTTTTTTATGGCCGCATTATTTTATAGGGGATAAAGTTCGAGCGAAAAGAAAAATTGGGTGGATTCATACTGATTATTCGAACATACAACTTAACAAAGAAATGGAATGTAAAATGTGGAGGAAAATGGATGATATTGTGGCGGTTTCCGAAAGTTGTAGAGATACATTCCTGAATAGTCTGCCTTATATTAATAAAAAGGTGCAAGTGATAGAAAATATAATAGATTCTGAATTTGTTCGCGAACAATCTAATGAAGGAGATATTACTCAGGAAATACCAATAAATAGAGAGCGAATCAAGTTAGTTACTGTTGCTAGACTTTCTCATGCTAAGGGAATTGATGACGCTATATATGCGCTTAGAAAACTATTAGATCAAGGGTATGATATCGAGTGGTACATAGTTGGATATGGGCCTCAAGAAGCGGAACTTAAATTGTTGATAGATAAATTAGGACTTCAAGATGAATTTGTTTTACTAGGTAAGAAGATTAATCCGTATCCGTACATAAAAGCATGTGATATTTATGTACAACCTTCTAGATACGAAGGGAAGGCAGTAACAGTTCGGGAAGCGCAAATTCTTAAGAAACCAGTATTAATAACTAATTTTTCAACTGCCAAAAGTCAGCTGGAGAACGGGGTAGATGGATATATTTGTCCAATGGGTATAAAGGGAATTGTCGAAGGAATAAAAAAAATGATTGATGATGTTGAATTCAGAAGTGAAATTGTTAATAATGTAAGCCAAAAAAATTATGGTAATGAAATAGAAGTGGAAAAGATATATAGGTTAATTGAATTAGAATAGATTAAGTTATAAAACTAAAAAATCTTTTACTATTTATAAAAGATACTTGGGGGAATTATTTTTATGGAGAATGTTTTAGTATTAGATACATCGGTAGGTTCTCTTAACAAGGGTGACGATATAATAATGAAGTGTGTAAAGCATCATCTTTCTGATATAACTAAAAATGCATATGTTTTAACATTACCTACTCATGTTTCACCTTTTCATTGGTACCAAGTAGCGAGAAAATCAAATAGGGTAAAGATTTATAGTGATGCGAAATATAAGTTTGTAGGTGGTTCGAATTTGCTAGCAATGGATATGTTTACGCACTTTCCGCAGTGGAATATTAATATATTTAATTATGGTCCTTTAAAGGGGAGTATTCTGGTTGGAGTTGGTGCAGGAAAAGGGAATAAAATAAATCCCTATACAAAAATGTTATATAGAAAAGTTTTATCACATGAATATATACATAGCGTTAGAGATGAAAGAACAAAAAAAATTTTAGAAGAAATGGGCTTTAAAGCTCTAAATACTGGTTGTGCAACTTTGTGGTCTTTTACGCATGATTTTTGTAGGGGAATTCCAAGTGGAAAATCGGAATCGGTTGTTTTTACACTAACCCATCATTCTAAAAATCGTGAAAAAGATCAATTATTGATAGATACACTTAACAAAAGTTATGAAAATGTCTATTTTTGGATACAAGACGCTGGTGATTTTGAATATTTAAAAAATTTAGAGGGTATACAGGACATAAAAATTATACCTCCTACTATAGAGGCGTATGAAAAAATCCTAAATACAGCCGTCGATTATATTGGAACACGTTTACATGGCGGCATATTTGCTATGCGTCATAAAAAACGTGCAATAATTATCTCCATAGATGAAAGAGCTAAGGGGATGGGCGAAACGTATAATTTAAATCTGATTGATAGAGAAGATTTAAATAATCTTGAAAAAATGATAAATTCAGAGTTTATCACGGATGTTCAAGTGAATTTTGATGTAGTAAATCAATGGTTAAAACAGTTCTCTAATTAATAAATGTACTTTGATAAAAATGGCGATTTATTAGGAGGCTCAAATGAATAGTATAATTCTCGATAAAATTGTCGTAAGAAATAATAGAGTTGATTATTCTTTTAGTATTAAGGGGGATTTACAAAAGTATTTTAAGACAAGTAATCATATGTTTCTTGAATATAACTATGATGTATCTGATATCCCTTTAAGTATTTTGGCTATTCCGTTTGTTGCAAATGTAGTTCCTCTTGTATGGATTACTAATTCAACAATAGTAATAAATGAACTAGATAAATCTTTTTATATTTGTTTAAATAATATAAAAAATGCATATCAAAACATGTTTCCTGGTGTGAAATTTAAAGGATCCGTGGATGTAGGAGAAATTATTGATAATGTTTACATTCCGGAATTTGAAGCGGCATCTTTATTTAGTGGGGGATTAGATGCACTTACTACATTTATAAGAATAAAAGATAAAAAACCCTTGCTAGTTACTGAATATGGATGGCATGAAAATGAAATAGAGGGTAGTAAAGTATGGGAGGCAGATAAAGAAAATGCCATAAATTTTGTAAAGGATAATGGACTAGAAAATATTTTTATACAATCCAACTATGGGACCTTTATAATTGCAGGGAACATTGACCATGATTTTAGAGAAAAGTTAAACGATACATGGTGGCATGGATTGCATCATGGTCTAGCTATAATATCTGCAGCTATTCCAATAGCTTTTAAACTTAAGATAAAATGTATATACATTGCAAGCTCTAATTCTCCATTATATCAAGTTACTTGTGCATCTGATCCAACTGTGGATAATGAAATAAAATATGCATCTGGAACAGTATTTCATGATGGATACGAACTTACTAGGCAAGAAAAGATTAAAGTTGTTGTGGACCATTATTCAGCTAGTAAAGAACCTGTTAATATCAGGGTATGTTTTAAAAATGAAGAAAATTGTTGTAAATGTGAAAAATGTTTAAGAACAATTATGGGAATTATTGCTGAAGGGAGAGATCCTCGTGAATATGGTTTTAATATTCCAAGTAATCTTTATCAGTACGTTAAAACTTCTTTAAATAGTGAGGTGAAGTTTTTTACTAATACATTCATTGAAATGTATTGGAATTTAATCCAAGTGCGAATGAAACAAAATTGTGATTGTATTACAGATAAAAATTTACTAAATTGGTTTCTAGATTATGATTTCAAGGCGCAACGAAGAAAAGCGTTATTAAAATACAGGATAACAAAGTTTTTCCCTATTTTAAAAAGGAAGATTAGTGCCAAATTTAGTAGAGTGGGTACGCAAAACAACTAAAATATAGAAGGTATTACGATGAGAATACAAAATTCCTTAAAAAATATTTTATTCGGTTTGTCTGGACAAATAATTAGTATTGGCATGGGATTTGTTGTTCGAACTGTTTTTATTTATACACTCGGTATAGAATATTTAGGTGTGGATGGGCTTTTTACAAGTATACTATTGATGTTTTCCCTAGCTAATTTAGGCTTTGATACAGCTATAATTTATAGTTTATATAGGCCATTAGCTGAGAAGGATATCTATAAAATACAGGCATTAATGAATTTATATCAAAAAGCATACAGATTAATAGGAGTAGTAGTTTTATTATTAGGGTTATCTCTATTACCATTTCTTGATTATTTAGTGAATGCAGATACTATGATTAAAGACATTAACATTATCTATCTTTTATTTTTAATAAGTTCGGTGTCATCATATTATTTTGTATATAAGCAATCTATTATTATTGCTGATCAAAGTAACTATATCATTTCTAAAATACACACTTTGTTCATAATTATATCTAACGCATTACAAATTGTTTTATTAATAATTATTAGTGATTACATTGTAGTACTGATAGTTCAATTAACATTGAAAGTAATTGAGAATGTATATATTGCAAATAAGGCAAATAAATTATATCCATTTTTAAAAGAAAAAAATAATGCGAAATTATCTAAGGCAGACAGACGAGAGTTTTTTGAGAATTTGTATTCCTTGTTACTATATAAAATTAGTGGTGTAGTAATTAATGCAACAGATAATATAATTATATCGAAATTCATTGGAATTATTTGGGTTGGTGTGTATTCAAATTATTTGTTGATCTTAAATACATTAAATACCTTATTAGGCTATTTGTTTTATTCTATCACTGCTAGTGTTGGAAATTTGAATGTGAAAGAAAATGCAGAAAAAAAATATTTTATTTTTCGTGTAATTAACTTTTTTAATTTTTGGATATATGGATTTTGTACAGTTTGCCTTTGGAATTTGATAAATCCATTTATAACACTCTGGTTAGGTGAGGAATATGTGTTTAATAAGTATGTATTATTTTTCATATTACTTAATTTTTTCACTTCAGGAATGCAAAATACAACTACAATTTTTAGAGAAACCACAGGTTTATTTAAAAAAGGGAAGTATAGACCTATCATAGCGGCAATTATAAATATTGTAGTTTCTATAATTCTCGCGAAACAAATAGGAATAGCAGGAGTGCTTTTAGGGACTGTTATTAGTAGATTATGTACTTACTTTTGGTATGATCCTTATATTATATTTAAAATGATTTTTAAAAAATCTGTAAAAGTATATTTTATTAGATATATTTTGTTTGTAGTGCTTGTATTATTTTCTGTTATAGCAACGGATTTTATTGGTTATATTTTTCACATAAATATATTTATGGACATGGTAATACGTAGTATTTTGTGCCTGATTATTCCGAATTTGATCTTTTGGATGGTATTTAAAGAGGCGGAAGAGTATAGATATTTCCTTAATTTAACCCGAATATTAATAAAAAAAATAAAGTCGAAAATATTAACTCGGAAAGTTTCGAATGATAATTATCCATAAATTATTATTTTATTTTTTCCATATCACAGTAAAGAATGCTTTATTTACGGAAGAGATTTTAGGTTGTTCTGAAAATAATAGTAGGGGAGTTATGTATAAAGAGCATAGTGTCTTTTTAATAAAATTGTAAGTTTAAATAGTATAAATAAAAGGGTATTGAAATAAAAACAGCTAGTAAGAATAGATCTATTTAGGAAGGAGAAAGGAATTGTGAAAAGACTTTCTAAATAATGGATCTCTAAAAACAATAAAAAGTGATGTTACTTCTCTTATATCCAATCAATTTACCTTATGAAACATAAGATGTAGAAAAGCAAAAAAGAGGTGTGAATTGATGTGGAGAAGAAGGGATAATCTTGGGAATTTGAATGATTTAGATTTGGTGTCCAAGCCTCCTTTTCATAATGACATTTTAACTTATGATAGTACGCAATTAAAATGGATTCCAAAATCATTTGAAGCTACAAATTCTACAAGTATATATGTATTAGAATTAGATAGATGGGATGTTAAGAATGATGGGACTGATGCTATCAATACTTCCAAAGGTATTAATAATGCTTTAGTTTGGGCGGCTCAACAAGGTTATACGGAAGTTGTGTTACCTAGAGGAATATATTTGATTGATAAACAAACACCCATCGAACCACCAAGTCATTTAACTTTGAATCTAAACGGTTCAACATTAAAAATGGAAACAAATAATTTGACTGGATATGCAATTATAAGTTTTCGTAGAAATCAAGTATATTCTAGGATAACAAATGGTATTATCCAAGGAGATAGATATACACATGATTATTCTAGTGGGGGAACACATGAGGCAGGGTACGGCATTGAATTGGGGAGTTTTACTCCACCTGCTGATGGGGGGAACAATACACGGTTTGTATCTTTAGATAATCTAGATATTTTAGATTGTACAGGAGATGCCATTACACTGAACAGTACTTTTGGGCAGATTTCACCTTTTCCTACAGCATTAGCAAGTTCATTTGAACAGGGAGCAATTAATACAACAGATGGTTCATTAGTAAGTAGTACAACAAAGATACGTTCCAATTTGCAAATTGATATGACCCAAATGGCTATTGTAAAGTATGGTTACTTTGGATTATATGGAAATGGATTTGGAGCATTGGGTTCTGAAATAAAATGCGATTATTATGATGTCATTTTTTACACTTCAAATAATATATTTTTATCTTCAAAAACCAATGTACAATTCTTTGATGAAGTAGAAGTCCCTAATGGAGTAAGTTATGCTAAAATTGTTTTGCATCAAGGGAATGTTCCTGCTCCTGCAAATTGTTTAATAAATGTTCGGGTGCCTTCTTTTTCACAATATACTTATATAGAAAAATGTAATTTACATGATTGCCGTAGACAAGGGATTAGTGTATGTGGGGCAAAGAATGTATATATTCGAGATAATGATATTCATCACATCGCAGGTACCAATCCACAAAGTGGACTAGATATTGAAGATGGATATGATTTAAATCAATATATATACATTGAAAGAAATAATTTTCATGATAATAAAAATTATAATATTATTGTTGTAAATGGGAAATTTATCTATATATCGAATAATTCTATTATGAATACCATTTCAAATGCTTATGTTGGGCTATCTATTAATGGTGGTGCAGATAGGGTAATCGTAACAGGGAATAATATCCGATTAACCAAGGTCTCTTTGTTAGGAGATGTTATTTTTTCCAATAATTATGTATACGGAGCGCAAGTAAATGTTCAAGGTGTATATGTAAATCGACCTATTAATATATTAGATAATATTTTTTCTAATAGTAAAATGATTATTGATACCCCCTTTCCATATGCGGTTAAAGTTGATTCCTGTCGCTTTATAAACGATGCAGATAAACTAAATTCCTTGTCATCATTGTATCAGTGGACATTAGAGATGAAAAATGAGCCGCAAACTATCTCAAATTGTATATTTGAAGGACAAGACGTTTTGTATTTAAATTATGTACCAGTAGGAACAGTTAAATCAGGATGGATATTTGAAAATATTATATTTAATAATGTTAAAAACCCAACCTTAGTTGCAGGGACATATACAAATTGCTTTTTTAAGGACGTAACCTTTTTGGGGATAACAAGTACAGGAAGCACTTTAGAATTAAAAGATTGCAAGTTCTTTAGTATAGATAGAAATAACACGTTATTTACAGTGAATAACCTCAAAGCATTCAAGATGATGGATTGTCATATAGAAAAACCAAATGGTACGGTCTTGAATATTCAAAATGTATCTGATGAAATAGTGTTAGGGGGAAATACTATAAAAATTACAAATGATACTCTTCAGAGAGCTATTATTGTTTTGGATGCAGCGTTTACTGGTAAGCAAGTGATAATTCAAAATAATATTATAAATTCCACAAATTTGATGCAAGTTGGGATAGATAATAGAACAACGAGTATTACACCCCTAGTAGTAATTCAAAACAACGTGTTGAATAATGCGAAAATTACAATTACAGGGAGGGAATTTCTGCAAGGGAATATAGTTAATGGTGTAATAGATCCAAATTAATGCATGGTGATAATTAAATTTGAATAGTTTCAAAAAATTATGAGAAATGAAGTAGAGTGGCTCTTAATAAATATGTCCATAAAGTATTATATAATGGTACATGGAAGGATTTTGTCCAATGTAATTATTCGAAATAGTCTAATTCCTAATAGATAATAGGTTTATTGACTTTTAGTTACTACTATAGAATAGAGAAAAGCTATTATGTTTTTATAAACATAATAGCTTTTTATTATTACGTTAACTGCATACTAAAAAATAGTGTGTAGGAGAATTTTTAAATAATAAATGGATTTTTTAATATACTACTAAGCGTTGTTTATAAAACTGTGTTTGTGAATATATTTTTTGAGATTTTTACAGTGTGTAATAGTCTCTTGGATAAGCATTTGGAAAAATATATTTTGCACCTATGTGTATTGCTTTCTTCTACTTATTAAGTTTTAAAGCTGTGTACTATAGAAAATGTTTGCAGGTGATAAGTAAAGAGAAATTGAATACAATTCTTTAATTACAACTTAAGAATACTTGATTTCAATCCGTAATGAATACTTTGTAGATTATTTAACTTTGGAAAAGCATTTGTAATAATTTAAGATGGGGGAATGATTGGTAATGAAGAGACTGTTTGATATCTTTATTTCTTTATTATTATTAATTTGCTTTTTTTTCGTTATTCTTTTAGTAGCAA
Organism: Bacillus sp. AR13-1; assembly: GCF_008042285.1. Taxonomy (NCBI): domain Bacteria; kingdom Bacillati; phylum Bacillota; class Bacilli; order Caryophanales; family Bacillaceae; genus Bacillus; species Bacillus sp. AR13-1. Next base: position 116,118 of record NZ_QNUA01000001.1, on the reverse strand, counting down.
TTATAGTTAAAACTCAGATAGGATCACCCATTTTATTTAGACAACAACGTCCAGGGTTACATGGAAAACCTTTTTATCTTTATAAATTTCGTACGATGACCAATGAGCGAGATCGTAATGGGGAGCTGTTACAAGATCATGCTAGATTAACTAAAGTTGGAAAATTTCTTAGAAAATATAGTTTAGACGAATTACCACAATTAATAAATGTGCTAAAAGGTCAATTAAGTTTGGTGGGCCCCCGCCCATTATTAATAGAATATATGCCTTTATATTCGAAAGAGCAAGCTAAAAGGCATAATGTAAGACCCGGAATCACTGGATGGGCTCAAGTTAATGGAAGAAATAGTATCTCATGGGATGAGAAATTTAAATTAGATGTATGGTATGTTGAGAATCAAAGTTTTCTTTTAGATTTGAAAATTTTATATCTAACTTTTAGTAAGGTTTTAAAGTCGGAAGGGATAACAAATAATAAGCATGTGACTATGCCAGTTTTTAAGGGGGGAATCGAGCATGGGGGGGAATAAAATGAATATTTTGTTTACTAGCTCTGGTAGGAGGGTCACCTTAATTAAAAAATTTAAGGAAGTACTTAAACAAGAAGGAATCAAAGGAAAAATCTTTACTGCAGACTTAAAAGAAACTGCTCCCACCATTTACTTTAGCGATAAGCATTTTATTGTTCCGCGTGTAAATGAAGAGGGATATATAAATGAATTATTAAAAATATGTAAATCTGAAATGATAAATCTAATAATTCCGTTAATTGATACAGAATTAACCCTTATGGCTAATAATTCGAAGGTTTTCGAAGGTATTGGTGTAAAAGTATTAGTTTCTAGTATGGAATTAAATAAGATTGCTAATAACAAAAAATACACATATAACTTTTTTGCATCTAATAATATACCAACACCTAGAGTATATAGTGATGAAGAGATTGGAAGAAAAGAATATCAATTTCCACTATTAATTAAACCTTATGATGGCAGTTCTAGTAAAGGTGTAACAAAAATAATGAATGAAAAGGAATTGGAATTTTTTAAGGATTATATACCTAACGCTATGATACAAGAGTACGTTTCAGGAGAAGAATACACTATAGATGTCATGGTAGATTTCTGTGGGAATATAAAAACAATCGTTCCTAGATTGCGTATAGAGACACGAGCAGGTGAGGTAAGTAAAGGTATAACCAAGAAGGATTTTGATATCATCCAAGCAGCAGAAACTGTAATAAAAGCTCTTCCTAATCCTATTGGGTGTATTACTTTACAATGTTTTAAAAAGGAGGATGGACAAATTACGTTTATTGAAATAAACCCTCGTTTTGGAGGAGGAATACCACTATCAATAGAAGCAGGAGCGAATTTTCCACTTTGGACAATTAAAATGTGTCAGGGGGAAGTCTTTATAGATAAGGACTTTAATTGGAGAGAAAATTTAACAATGCTTAGATATGATGAAGCGGTTTTTATGGAGAGTATTTAAGATGATGATTAAAGCAATTGTTTTTGATATGGATGATACTTTATATAAAGAGAAAGATTATGTTGTAAGTGGTTTTAAAGCAGTGGATGATTGGATTAAAGAAAAGTATAAGAAAACCGGATTTTATAATATTGCAATTCAATTATTCGATTCGGGGGAAAGAAGGTTCGTGTTTAATGAAACACTAGAAAAGTTAAACATTCCTTACGATGAAAAATTGATTAGTAATTTGATAGAACAGTATAGGTTTCATAAACCAGATATTCAATTGTTGGATGAAGCGGATTGGGTACTAAATAATTTAGTTAATACCGTTAAAATAGGACTTATTTCAGACGGATATTTAGTTGCCCAAGAAAAGAAAATTAATGCATTAAAGTTAAAAGAGAGATTTCATTCGATAATTCTCACTGATGAGCTGGGAAAAGAATATTGGAAGCCGAGCCAAATTCCTTATGAAAAAATAAGTAAGGAACTACAGGTGCCTCATCAGCAATGTGTCTATATAGGAGATAATTTAAGTAAGGATTTTATAACAGCCAAGAAATTGAAATGGTTAACGATCCATATTAATAGAGAAGGTGGAATTCACCATAATCTTATAGTTGAGCAAGCTTATAAAGCACATTATACAATTGATAATTTAAGGAGATTATCTGATATATCTGTATTAGAGCATATGTTTTTAGATACATAGTATTTAAATATGTATAAAGGATGTGTTTACATGCACACAGTTCAGCATAAAAAGCGAATTTACCTTTCCTCTCCGCACATGAGTAGGAATGAACAAAAATATATTCAAAATGCATTTGATACAAACTGGATTGCCCCTCTTGGCCCAAATGTTGATGGATTTGAAAGAGAACTTGCATCTTTTGTAGGAGTGAAAGGTGGGGCTGCAGTTAGTTCAGGTACGGCTGCTATTCATTTAGCTTTGCGATTATTAGATGTCCAAAAGGGAGATACAGTGTTTTGTTCAAGTTTTACTTTTGTAGCGAGTGCGAATCCGATTGTTTATTTGGGAGCTGAACCAGTATTTATTGACTCAGAACCGGAAACATGGAATATGTCACCGAATGCATTGGCACATGCATTGTATGAAGCTAATAAAGTGGGGAAATTACCAAAGGCTATCATTCTTGTTCATTTATATGGTCAGAGTGCTAAACTAGATGAAATTCTTTCACTTTGTAATCAATATAATGTTCCTATAGTTGAGGATGCAGCAGAATCTCTTGGATCTACATATAAAGGAAAAGCAAGCGGTACATTTGGGAGGTTTGGGGTTTATTCATTTAACGGAAATAAAATCATTACAACTTCAGGTGGTGGAATGCTAGTTTCTAATGATGTAGAAGCATTAGAAAGAGCGAGGTTTTTAGCGACACAAGCAAAGGATCCAGCTCCACATTATGAGCATAGTGAGATAGGTTACAATTATAGAATGAGTAATATATTAGCTGGTGTTGGGAGAGGGCAATTAGAAGTGTTAGAAGATAGAGTGAGGACTAGAAGGTGTATATATAAACGGTATTATGAAGCACTATCTCACATGCCAGGATTTTATTTTATGCCTGAATTAGAAAATACTCGCTCTAATCGTTGGCTTACTACATTGACAATTGATGAAAAGGAATCCGGGATCTCTATTGGGAAATTGTTGAGAACTTTAGCAGAAGAGAATATTGAAGCGCGTCCTATGTGGAAGCCACTTCATATGCAGTCGCTCTTTAAAGAGAAGAAGTATTATCCGCATAGCAAAAATGAAGATGTGTCGCAGTACCTATTTCAAAGTGGGATTTGTTTGCCTTCAGGATCTAATATGTTAGCTGAAGATCAACAAAGGGTAATTCAAGGTATTTTAAAAGCTGTAGAATGGAAGAATTAAAAGTAAGTAAAAGTGGAATTAGATTTGTATACGTACCACCATTTGTTCTTTATAATGAATTTTTAAGGGAATTGTTTGGGGACATTCAGTTTCAATTGACATAAAAAAGGGATAATTATAGGCTTTTAATATCTATATCTTAGTCTGAAAGTAAATTTAAGCATGTAATTGAGAAAGTAATAAAACAAATAATTTCGTTCGTTAAAAAGAATGATAAAGAGGTATGTTTAACGAATTTAATATGTAAATAGTATTTGTAGTAACTTTTCATATATTAGGAGGAAGAAATGAGCGCTATAGCTGGCATTATCCACTTTACTAATGAGCCTGTATCAATTGAGAACGGAAGAGAAGTAATGAGTCGTTTATACAAATATCCTGCCGATGATATTCAAATATGGCACAAAGAAAATGCTTTTCTAGGATGTCATGCACAATGGATTACACCAGAGTCAGTTGGTGAACAATTACCCTTTTATAATTATGAAAAGCAACTGGCAATTACAGCAGATGCTATTATTGATAATCGTGATGAGTTATTTGAAAAACTACAAGTGGATTATTCGGATAGAAAAAACATGACAGATAGCGAGTTAATTTTACTCTCTTATCAGAAATGGGGGGAAGCGGCTCCAAAATATTTGGTAGGCGATTTTGCCTTTATGATTTGGGATGAGAAAAAACAAACTCTTTTTGGTGCCAGAGATTTTTCAGGAAGTCGGACACTTTATTTTTATCGTGGTGAGGAAAAATTTACTTTTTGTACTATTATAAATCCGTTATTTTCTCTACCATATGTTGAGAAGAAATTGAATAAGCAGTGGATTGCTGAATTTCTAGCTATACCTGTAAATTTCGAATCGGTAGATCCACAGTTAACAGTTTACAAATATATAGAACAAGTGCCTCCATCACACACTATTTTGGTAAAGGAAGGCGAAGTGAAGTTTTCGCGATACTATACACCAACTGTTGGGGAAATGCTTAATTTAAAATCAAATGAAGAGTATGAAGAGGCGTTTCGAGAGGTGTATCAAAGTGCAGTGAAGGCACGTTTACGAACACATCACCAAGTAGGAGCTCATTTGAGCGGAGGGCTAGACTCAGGTTCTGTCGTTAGTTTTGCTGCAAGTGATTTACGGGCTGAAAATAAAAAATTACATACGTACAGTTATGTTCCAGTAGAAGGATTTGAAGATTGGACACACAAAGGTAGAATAGCTGACGAAAGACCATTTATTCAATCGACTGTCGAGCATGTAGGGAATATACAGGATTATTATTTAGAATTGCCGGAGAGAAGCCCACTATCGGAAATTGATGATTGGCTGGAAACAATGGAGATGCCATATAAATTTTTTGAGAATACTTTTTGGTTGAGTGGAGTTTATGAAAAAGCATCTCAGAATGGAATAGGAGTACTTCTTAGTGGTCAAAGAGGTAATTGGACAGTATCGTGGGGACCTATTTTAGATTACCAGGCAATGTTATTGAAAAAGCTACATTGGATTCGTTTTTATCGTGAACTACATTTATATAGTAGAAATATAGGAGTGAAAAAATCACGTGTTTTTGAAGTGGTAAGACGAAAGGCATTTCCATTTTTGCATCAGTTACTTTTTTCAGGGAAACAAGATGCAAATTCCGCAATAATTAATCCGGAATTTGCAAGGGAAATGAATGTTTTTGACAGACTCAGAGAACAAGACATCGATATAACAGGCACCTCTATCTCTAATGCATATGACATGAAAAGAGAACAGTTTGAAAAACCATATTATTGGAGCATAAATGGAACGTATGAAACGAAATTATCATTACGTTATGCTTTATGGGATCGTGATCCCACAAATGACTTACGATTGATTCAATTTTGTTTGTCAGTTCCAGAAGAACAGTATGTTCAAAATGGTTTGGATCGAGCCCTGATCCGGAGAGCCACAAAGAATTTCCTTCCTGATAAAGTACGATTGAATCAACGGGTTCGAGGTATTCAAGGTGCAGATGGTGTTTACCGCATGGCTCCTTTTTGGAATGAATTTATTGAGGAAGTTGAAGAACTTAGTGTAGATCCAGTAATTTCTGAATTTCTAAATGTCGAGGTAATTAAGAAAGCTATCTCAAAAATTTGTAAAGAACCTCGACCAGAATATGCATTTGATGTAGATTTTAGAATTTTAATGCGTAGCTTAATCTTCTATCGATTTATAAAAAAAGCAATGTGAAAGGAGGTGATACGTATGAAAAAGGAATGGAAACAACCTGTATTAGAAGTACTTAATATTAATATGACTATGGCGGGGCCTGGGCATAAATATCCAGATGCTGTTCAACCTGACCCAGATGATCCAGTGAAGTACAGTTAAGTCATTGGAAAAATAAAGCTCTTATATAGCTTTATTATATAAGAGCTTTCAAAAAATTGACAATGTGGGGGATAGGATGTTTGATTCTATGGGGAATGTGTTATATCAAGCCTTCGGGTTAAAAATAGTAAGTGAAATCCCATTACCTGAATTGTCTCAGCTGAATGAAAAAAAAGAGATGGCGGATGTTCAAGTTGAAATAACTGATTTGTCAGAACAGTGGGGTGAATATAGCGCAGAAAAGCAAAAAACGATAGTAGTGGAGGATGATATAGTTATGTTTCATGTTCCTCAAACTGCAATATTCGCTATACAATCAGGTGAGAAAATCACCTTTTCACCTATGGCAAATGCAGAAGAAGATAAAATTCGACTATATATTTTGGGAACTTGTATGGGGGCGCTTTTAATGCAACGTAAAATACTCCCATTGCATGGGAGTGTAATTGCTATAGATGGGAAAGCATATGCATTAATTGGTGATTCAGGAGCTGGAAAATCAACGTTAGCCTCGGCTTTTTTGAATAAAGGATATAAGCTTTTAAGTGATGATGTAGTTGCTGTGTCCCTTTTGAATAAAAATACTGCAATAGTTCATCCTTCTTACGCACAACAAAAATTATGGCAAGAGAGCATAAATGAGTTAGGAATGGAAGTAGCGCAATTTAGCCCTTTATTTGAAAGGGAAACGAAGTATGCTGTTCCTGTGAATTCTCAATTCTTTCCTGATCCATTACCTCTTGCTGGTGTTATTGAATTAGTAAAAACGCAGGGAGAAGATATCGAGATGACCCGTATAGAAGGGCTCGCACGCTTGTATAAATTATACCGCCATACTTTTAGGAATTCTTTGATTTCTAAATTAGGATTGATGGAATGGCATTTTGAAACTTCATCTAATATTGCAAGTGGAATGGAAATATTTCAAGTAAGCCGCCCGGCTTCAAGATTTACAGCTCATGAGCTTGTGGAAGTTATTTTAAATACTATACAGAAAGGGAGTATGGTTGATGGTTGTCCACTCGAGAAAAATATCATTAGAACATAACGTTGTCCAAAGTAAGGGTAATATAGTAAGCGATATGGATGGAGAAAAAGTTATGTTAAATGTCCAGAAAGGAAATTACTATAACTTAGGTGAAATAGGCGGAGAAATATGGGAGCTTATTGAAAAGCCAATAATAATTAATCAGCTTGTTACTATGCTAGTATCTAACTATGATATTGAACGAAAAGATTGTGAAGAGCAAGTTCTTTCCTTTTTAGAGTGTTTGTTTCAAGAAGGGTTAATTCAAATAAAAGATCAGCCTAATAGATAGATTCGTAATTTCAAAAGAACTGTTAGGAAGGGATTAATAAATATTGTGAAAAGGTTAAGGATGTTTTTATCACTAAACATGAAAACAAAGCTCTTATTTTTAGAGGCTTTTATTTTTTTAGGATGGGCACGTGTACTAAAAAATATTACATTTTCCAAAGTTGCACCTTCTTTAGGGGATTACATGAGTGAAACCTCAAGTACTCATATTCAACCGCACGGAGATACGCTAAAAAAGGTGTCCGAAGCAATTTCTATTATGAGTCGTTATACTTTTTGGGAAAGTCAATGTCTCGTTAAAGCTATAGCTGGGATGAAAATGCTCGAAAAACGTCACATTGAGAGTACTCTTTATTTAGGAACTGCTAAGGATAGTCATGGTGAATTAATTGCGCATGCATGGTTACGGAGCGGTTCTTTTTATGTTACTGGATCAGAAGGAATGGAGAAATTTACTGTCGTTGGATCATTTGCAAAGAGGTTAAGTGAGGACACTATTAAAGGAGAGTAAAATGGAGAAAGATTTTGGTCTTAATGTAGAGTTCATGTCTAAGGAATTGAAACTTCTTTTTGCAATTTTGAAGTTACAAGATGACGAAACAATGCAAACTTACAGTAATGAATGGTTTTCGGATATTGATTGGGAAGTATTTCTTGAGCAAGCCGTGCATCATCGCGTTTATCCGGTGATATATCAAAAACTTAAACAGGTGGACAAGGAGCTGATTCCTTCACATATTGTACAAACCTTGACTAGAAAATATAAAAGAAATACATTTCAAATGCTTTATTTAAGTGCTGAAATGGAACGAATAAATAAATTATGTAATGAAAATGAGATTCGTACGATTTTTCTAAAAGGGCCTGTACTATCTCAGGACTTATATGGAGATCTTTCTTTACGAACATCCTGTGATTTGGACGTTCTCATCCCTATTCAAAATTTAGAAAAAGCAGAAAAACTACTTTTAGAGCAAGGGTATGTGAAAGATGATTATATTCAAACGATATTAAGTGATTGGAAATGGAGGCATCACCATATAACATTTTTCCACCCAACAAGGCGGATCAAACTTGAAATTCATTGGAGATTAAATCCCGGACCGGGTAAGGAACCTGGGTTTGAAGAGCTTTGGAAGCGAAAGAGAAAAAGTACACTTACGAGTAATTCGGTATATATGTTAGGGAAGGAAGACTTATTTTTATTTCTTGTATCTCATGGTGCCAGACATGGTTGGTCCAGGCTACGTTGGTTAGTAGACATAAAAAAAATTGTCGATCAAGATCTTAATTGGAGTGAGATTCATAAATTAATGAGAAAATATCAAATGCTTCATTTAGGAGGACAAGCGTTAATTTTGGCATCTCAATTGCTAGGTGTACGACTAGATGAAAGAATGATGGAATTAGTAACTAAAAAACATTCAAAACAGTTAGCGCAAGAAGCGTTGTTTTATTTCAAGCAAATGATAAACTTGCATACCGACCCTGTGCCAGAAGAAGTACTTGCTTATCATAGTCGACATTTATTTTCACTAATGTCTAATCAGCAAAAGATTTTATATATTATGAGCCAACTATATCCTTATCCAATTGATGCAAAAACATTGCCGTTACCTAAATTCCTTCATTTTTTATATTTTCCTTTACGTCCGTTTCTATGTCTTTGGAGGAAAACAAAGAAGCTTGCTTTGTTATAGGGGGAACATCGATGAATCATATTATATATTTTATCAAGAAATTATATTCTTCTGCAGGGAAAATTCTGTATGTGAATTTGTTTGGTATGGTTTTAATAAGTTTACTTGAAGGGATAGGTATTATTTTATTAATTCCTATGATAAGTATGACTGGAATAATTAATATAGGTGAGGAGACTGCTTTTATTGCACCTGTCTATAGATTTTTGCAGGATTTCCCTAAAACAACAAGTCTAATTTCTATTTTAGGTATATATATACTAATAGTGTTAGGTCAAAATCTATTACAACGAAACATAACGCTAAGGGATGCGAGAACGCAACAAGCTTTCGTACGAGAATTAAGAATAGAAACATATAGTATGATTCTAAAAGCGAAGTGGAGTTTTTTTTTAGAGAAAAGGAAAACAAATCTAATAAATATATTAACTACAGAATTAGCTCGCGTAAGTTATGGGGTTAATTTAATTTTACAATTGTTAGCTGTTATTCTGTTTACATTCATACAGGTGGGGCTTGCGTTTTTATTATCTCCCCAAATAACTATATTTGTTTTGGTCTTTGGCTTATTATTCTTAGTAGCTTCTCGTGCTTTTATAAAAAAAGCACGAATACTAGGCGTTAAGACCTCGAAATTAGCACAAGACTATCTTTCTGGTATAACAGATCATTTTAATGGAATTAAAGATATAAAGAGTAATACTTTGGAAGCATCACGTTTAGATTGGTTACAATCTATAACAGAAAAGATGAGTAATGAACAAATGGAGTATATGAGAATAAGGTCGAACTCTCAATTGTTTTATAAAGTTTCAATGGCTATTTTAATTGCATTTTTTATATTATTATCAGTAAGTATATTTAAAGCTCAACCCACCCAATTACTATTAATCATACTCATCTTTTCGAGACTATGGCCACGATTTATGACAATTCAGTCAAATTTAGAACAGCTTGCTGCAAGCATTCCTGCTTTTAAGTCATTATGGGAATTACAAGGGGAATGTAATGAAGCAATTGAAATGCAGGATATACATCAGCAAAAACATATAAAGCCGATTTGTATAGAGCAGGGTATTGAATGTAAGGGTATTTATTTTCGATATAATAAGAAGGAGCATTTGTATGCACTTCAAAATATTAATGTGAAAATACCAATCAATAGTATGACGGCTATTGTGGGACATTCGGGAGCTGGGAAGAGTACATTAATCGATGTTTTAATGGGATTGATTCAGCCAGAGAAAGGTCAAGTATTAATAGATGGAACTCCTCTTACAAGTGAAAATTTATTGTCATTGAGACGGGCTATTAGTTATGTGCCACAAGATCCTTTTTTATTTAATGCAAGCATAAGAGAAAATTTATTGATGATTGAGCCGAATGCGAGTGAAGAACAAATTTGGACTGCATTAGATTTTGCGGCGGCAGCTGAATTTGTACGAATGCTTCCAAAAGGGCTTGATACTCTCATTGGAGATCGTGGAGTGAGACTTTCAGGTGGTGAACGTCAACGACTTGTACTAGCTCGAGCTATTTTAAGACAACCATCCATTTTAGTATTAGATGAAGCTACGAGTGCATTAGATACTGAAAATGAAGTAAAAATTCAATCAGCAATAGAAAGGTTGAAAGGAACGATGACTATTGTTGTTATTGCGCATCGGTTATCTACGATCCGCAATGCAGATCAAGTTATTGTTTTAGGAAAAGGTGAGATTGTTCAAAAAGGTGAATTTAATCAATTGGCTAAAGAGAGAAAAGGTGTATTTCGAAATTTATTAGGGTCACAAATGGAAGTGGGTTCATAGAGGAGAAAGATTGAATGAAATCTTGTAGTATTGTAATTCGAGTTGAATGAAAGCCGGGATAATGGTCAGTTACAACAGATCTTATTCGGGCTTCTATATTTGTGTTTTCTAAATTTAGGGAATAAATATAATTCAGTACCTTGCAATAAACAATACTAAGTGGTATATTATGGATAAAATAGCTACCGTTTATTGAACAGTACTAAAATGAGAAAGGGGGATTGTCCTTGAACGTTCAGTTTAAAAAAGGTGTGTTAGAACTGTGTGTATTGGCACTTGTAAAACGTAAGGATTGTTATGGATATGAACTTGTTCAGCAAATCTCTAATAAATTTTTAATATCGGAAGGTTCTGTATATCCGTTATTACGTCGTTTAACGAAAGAGGGATATTTTCAAACGTATTTAAAAGAATCCACGGAAGGACCGCCCCGTAAATATTATCAACTAACAGAGCAAGGAGAGATGCAACTTACTTTATTAGTAACAGAGTGGCGTGATTTTGCTAAAGGTGTTCAAGAAATTATTGAAGGGGTGGAATGGGATGAGTAAAGAGCAGTTTCTTAAAGAATTATCAAGTCATCTTAGAAAGTTACCAGAAGAAGAGCGACAAGATATTTTATTTGATTATGAAGAGCACTTTCAGTTTGGGATGGAAGAGGGGAAAACTGAATCAGAAATAATAAAGGGACTTGGCTCTCCGAAAGTAATTGCGAAAGACTTACTTGCGATGTATCGATTTGATGAAATGAAAAAAGATCCGTCGACTTCAAATGTGACAAGAGCTGTCATGGCAGCGGTTGGACTTAGTTTGTTTAATTTTATTATTGTGTTAGGCCCGTTAGTTGCAATTATAGCTTTTATATTTTCCTTTTGGGTCGGTGGGATTGCTAGTGTAGTGACACCATTTTTCGTTATTGTAAAAGTATTTATGGGCACTTTTATATGGTTGGATCTTTTCGTTAGTATAACGTTTGTCGGAGTAGGTTTGTTGTTATGTATTGTAGCTTATTATAGTACGAAGTGGTTTAAAAGATTATGTGTACGCTATGTAGTCTGGAACTTCAAAATGATAAAAGGGGAGTAGATGATGAAAAAGATATTATTAGTAGCTATCGCTTGTATCATTATTGGAGTAATAGGGATTTCACAAACATATGAAAAAGCAGTACAAACTGCAGAGAAAGGAGATAAAGAGGACGTAATTAAAAACGAAACGCTAAAAAATGTAGAAGTTAAGTTAGATGCTGGAGATATTGTTGTCCAAAAATCTCCTGATTCCTCTTTTTATGTAAAGCAAAAAGGAGACGTAAGTAAACAGGAGATTCGTATTGCTGAAGATGGTGATACATTAAAAATCATAGGGGAAATAGAAAAAGGTGTTTCATTTGATTTTTCATTTTACAATTTCGGATTTCAAACGCCTACATTGACTATATTAGTACCTGAACGTTCTTATCAAGAGATAAAAGTAAATTCATCCGCTGGACAAATAGAAATAAGTAATGTGAAAAGTGACCGCGTAAGTGTTGAAACACTCGCCGGAGAAGTGGATTTGAAACATGTAACAGCAAAGAGTGTGGAGGGGTCTACAAAAGCTGGTGAGGTGAATTTTAAAAAAGTAATAGGGAAAGTAACAGCAAAAACGGCTAGTGGGGATATAGATATTATTGATCATGATTCTAAATATGATTTAGAGGTAAGTTCAACTGCTGGAGATGTAGATATTACTTTATTGGAAAAACCACAAGATGCAGTTATAACTGGGCAAACTGCTGCTGGAGACGTGACAATTTTTAATGAAGACAATAAAAATATAACGATTGGTAATGGTAGTAAAAAGATTAGCGGTAAAACCGCTGCTGGAGATGTTACTATTGAAACGCGTTAATAATTAATGAAACGCATTCTTTTGAATGAACGGAAATCTATCAAAATATAAAAAGAAGATAATTACCTATATAAATAAGGGAATTATCTTCTTTTTATTATTTTTAATGTAAATCACGATATACGCCAATTACTTTTCCAATAACTGACACTTGTTTTAAAATAATAGGTTCTAGTGAAGAGTTTTCCGGTTGTAGACGGAAATGATCTTTTTCTTTATAGAAACGTTTAACAGTTGCTTCGTTATCTTCTGTTAAAGCAACTACAATTTCACCGTTGTATGCAGACTGTTGTTGGCGAACAACAACTAAATCACCATCAAAGATACCGGCTTCAATCATGCTATCTCCAGAAATGCGTAACATAAACACTTGATCTGCTCCAGCAACGATACTAGCTGGAAGTGGGAAGTGATCTTCTACACTTTCGACTGCTGTAATCGGTAAACCGGCAGTAACTTTTCCGATGATTGGAACTTGAATAACAGATTGTGTTTCCGTTCGGTTGTCACCTAAAATTTCAATTGCGCGTGGTTTTGTTGGATCGCGTCGAATATATCCCTTTTCTTCTAGTCGTGATAAATGTCCGTGCACTGTAGAACTAGAAGCAAGGCCGACTGCTTGACCGATTTCACGTACGGAAGGTGGATATCCTTTTTCTTGTACTTTTAGCTTAATAAAGTCGAGAATGTCTTGCTGGCGTTTCGTTAACTTTTCCATGTTTTCTAACACCTCGTTTTCTTTCATTTTTCTTATTATTAAGTATAACATGCGAAAAAACATTCTACAAACATAAGTTCGAACGAAAGGCAAATTTATGATACACTATAAGGAAAATATAGTGAGAAAGAAGGGTTCAAAATGAATGCAATTATTTATGCACGTGTGAGCACAACAAAAGAAGAACAGGAAACATCATTATTGCGTCAAAAAGATGAATTATTGCATTTAGCTGAGCGCTATCAAATGGATGTTACAAAGGTAATTGAGGAGCAGGCTAGCGGTTATACAATTGAACGTGATGGCATATTAGAAGTGCTAGATACAATTCGAGATGAACAAGTTGATGTACTACTTATACAAGATGAAACGCGTCTTGGTAGAGGAAATGCAAAGATTGCATTAATGCATTGTTTACATAAAGAGGGGATAAAAGTTTATACACACACACATAGTGGTGAATTACAGCTTTCAGATTCTGATTCGATGGTGCTAAATATAATTGGGATCGTTGAAGAGTATCAAAGAAAGATCCACAATTTAAAAATTAAACGTGGCATGCAAAGAGCAGTGGAGAAAGGATTTCGTCCAGAAAATAATTTGAAAAATCGTCATTTAAGCGTAGGACGTGAGAAAAAAGAAGTGCCAATTGAGGAAATTGTACGTTTGCGCCGGAATGAATTAACTTTTGAAGAAATTGCAGCAACACTTCGTGGTTTTGGTCATGATGTTTCAAAAGCAACTGTACATCGAAGGTATGTAGAATATACAAAGCAATTGCTTGATAAAGAGGACTAACTATTGTATGATAATAATCAGTTTTGAGTAGAAGGGGGATTCGAGATGCCAAGTCAAGAACTCATTGAACGCATTAACTTCTTAGCGAAAAAAGCAAAAGCTGAAGGCTTAACTGAAGAAGAACAACGTGAGCGCCAATCGCTTCGTGAACAATATTTAAAAGGATTTCGTCAAAATATGTTAAACGAATTAAAAGGAATTAAAGTCGTTAACGAAGAAGGCACGGACGTTACACCGGCGAAATTAAAAGCTTTAAAAAAGCAGGATAATGCAAAATTAAATTAAAAGATGGGCATAGCCCATCTTTTTTTATTTGTTAAAATTGTTATTTAATAACTTTCCAGTTTTCATTTTTCGTTGCTTCTATCCTTTTATGCTTCAATATATAGTTAGCGATAAGTTCAGACATATCTGTTGGTATGTCTTTTACTACTGGTTTATTTTGAAACATAAAGAAGTTCCCGCCACCGCTTGCACGATAATTATTCATAACAACGTCATATTCTTCATTCATATTAAGAGGAGCGCCTTTATACTGCAAAGACTCTACTCTCTCTCCAATTGGTTTTGAAATGTTTAATACATACGAAATCCCTTCCCACATATCGTAATTATAGTGTTGTGGTTTTGGTTCTATATAGGTAGGGTTTACGATGATGGTTCCATCTGCTTTTAATGTGAAATAAGAAGCAGAGAGTTCGAGAGCATTTTTTATATCCGCTCCGGTTATTCTAATTACTTTTAATGTATTTGGATAAATATAATTAGAAACGATGTCACGCATTGTTACATGTTTAGGGAAACCTGGAGATGTATTATGAAACAAACTTGTACAAGAAATTGAAACATTAGCTATATCCATCTGTATTTTATTTATGAATTCAATAAAAGGATGGTCTTGCAAACGTGTTTGCATAGCATCGGAAATTTGCATATCCCCATAAATTATTCCAATAGGTTTATCAAGCCAATTTTGTGTTTTCTCTTCATAATTGGCAACCAAGGAAAGAACATCTTGGTCTGCCGCAATTCCTTGTACGGGCAATAACTCTGAATAACTCTCTTTTTTCACCCATTTTTGTTCTGCTTTTTCGAATGTTACTGTTACTTTTCCAACTGAGTGTCCATTGCATCCGGTCTGTAAAATTGTTACACCATTAATCACGGTGTGAGCGATTTCTCGGTGTTGGTGGCCTGTTAGTAAAATATCTATGCCTTCAATTTCATGGCACATTGCATATCCTTGGTTTTCACCTGTTAAAACTTCAGTCGGTACTCCGGTTTGTAAATCACGTTCAAATCCCCCGTGATAGGCTACGACTAGTAAATCTGGTTTTTCATGTTTACGGATGTAAGAAACCCATTTTTTTGTTGTTTCAAATGCATCTTCAAATTGTAAATCTTTAATATGATGTGCTTGTTCCCAATGGGGGATGTAATGCGTTGTCACCCCTAAAATAGCAATTTTTATATTTGATTCAATATGTTTTATTATATATGGTTTTCCGAAATAAGGTTCTTTTCTGTTTTTATCTAAAATGTTTGCTGATAGATAAGGGGAATTTGCAGTAGTCACAGCATTATTTAATATATCCATTCCGTAATTAAATTCATGATTTCCGATAATTGCAATGTCATACTCTAAGTAGTTGGCTAATAAGGACATTGGGTTTTCCATATCTTTTTCGTATGTAGCGTAATGATAAGTAAATGGTGTTCCTTGAATGAAGTCCCCGTTATCAATCAGAAGAACGTTTGCATTTTGAGAACGTTCTTTTTTTATGAGAGTAGAAATTTTAGCTAAACCAATTTCTGCTTTGGAGTTATCTTGGTAGTGAATTGGATACACAGTACCATGTACATCGCTTGTTAATAAAATATTTAAAGTTACAATTTGATTTTGATTCAACGCCATTCACCTTTTCTATAGTTATCTTTCAATTAATCATATCAAATATATGAAAAGAATTTTAATGTGAATGTATAGAATATGTAAAGATTCTGTAAATAAGCAATTATTTGTAAAAATATGTGATATATTTCTTCATGTTTATGGAAGGTTATTTTATAACAACGAAAAATGGAGGCATTAACATGTTGAAAAAAGTTTTTGCAATGAGCACAACAGTTGTACTAGCAGCGGGATTATTAAGTGGATGTGGAACGAAGGAATCAAGTGCAAGTAAAAATGAAGATACGAAAAAAGGTTATGTACCGAAGACACTAAATGTTCAATTTGTTCCTTCTCAAAATGCAGATACGTTAGAGGCGAAGGCAAAACCATTGGAAAAGCTATTAAGTGATAAATTAAACATTCCGGTAAAAGTTAGTATTTCAACGAATTACAATACAATTGTAGAAGCGATGGCATCTAAGCAAGTAGATGTAGGCTTTTTACCTCCAACAGCGTATGTGTTAGCGCATGAGAAAAAGGCTGCAAACGTAATTTTACAGGCGCAACGTTTTGGGGTAGATGATGAAACTGGAGCTCCCACAAAGGATTTAGTAGATGTTTATAAATCAGAGTTTGTTGTTAAGAAAGATTCTAATATTAATAGTGTAAAAGATTTAAAAGGTAAAAAAATTGGCTATCAAGATGTAACATCATCAGCGGGTTATGTATGGCCTGCGGCTGTATTGTTAAAAGAGGGAATCGATCCGTTGAAAGATGTGAAACCTGTTACATTAAAAGGTCATGATCAGTCACTTATTGCTCTTTTAAATGGTGATGTAGATGCAGCTGTTGTATTCCAAGATGCTCGTAATATTGTAAAAAAAGATTATCCGAATATATTCGATCAAACGAAAATAGTAAAATTTACGGAGAAAATTCCAAACGATACGATTTCTGTACGTTCTGATTTAGATGCAGAGTGGAGCAAGAAATTACAGGATGCTTTCATTGAAATAGGAAAGAATGAGGAAGGGCACAAAATCATTAAAGAAGTATACTCACATGAAGGATACGTTAAATCTGATGATAGTAAATTTGATATCGTTCGTGAATATGGAAAGAAAGTGAAAACGCAATAATACATATGGAAATGGCGACTAACTGGAAAGTGTGTGATTTCAGTTAGTTTGCCGTTTTTCAGTTATTGATAATACATAGAAGGTAGGTAAGATGTGTGATAGAGTTTCGAAATGTTTCCAAAGTGTATCCGAATGGTACAAAAGGATTGAATAATATAAACTTGAAAATTCAAAAAGGTGAGTTTGTTGTAATGGTCGGGCTATCCGGTGCTGGAAAATCAACACTTCTTAGATTGGTAAATCGCCTTCATGAAATCACAGAAGGAGAAATCATTATTGAAGGGGAGTCTATTACTGCTGCAAAAGGAAAAGGATTACGACGCATGCGCCGAGATATTGGTATGATTTTTCAAAGCTTTAACCTTGTGAAGCGATCAACGGTACTGAAGAATGTATTAGCTGGGCGGGTTGGATATCATTCTACATTGCGTACAACGTTAGGTCTGTTTCCGAAAGAGGATGTGGAGCTTGCATTCCAGGCGCTGAATAGAGTGAATATCTCAGAAAAAGCATATGCACGAGCTGATGAATTATCAGGGGGACAACAGCAACGTGTATCAATTGCTAGAGCATTGGCACAAGAAGCGAAAATCATATTGGCAGATGAGCCTGTTGCTTCGTTAGATCCTCTGACAACAAAGCAAGTAATGGATGATTTGAAGAAAATTAATGAAGATTTTGGAATTACGACAATTGTAAACTTACATTCTATTGATTTAGCGAGGCAATATGCTACTCGTATTATTGGATTACATGCTGGTGAAATTGTTTTTGATGGATTAGTAGAAGAGGCAACGGATGAAAAATTCGCTGAAATTTATGGGGACGTAGCTCAGAAAAGCGCATTATTAGAGGTGGCAGCTAAATGAATGAAGTGACGATATATTCGAAATCGATACCGAAGCCGCCGAGTAAATTGAAACATATGTTAACGGTTATTTTAGTTATTTTACTGTTGTGGGGTAGTAGTGTACAGGTCGACGCATCATTTTCAAAACTAGTAGTTGGTTTTCCGAATATGATGGATTTATTGAAGGAAATGGTGCCACCAGATTGGAGTTATTTTCAAATTATTACAACAGCAATGTTAGATACAATACGTATGGCGATTATTGGAACGACTTTAGGAGCGATTTTAGCCATTCCACTTGCACTATTTGCGGCAAGTAACGTATTTACTAGTGTATTTTTGTACAGTCCAGCTCGATTGATTTTAAATTTTATACGAACAATACCAGATTTATTATTAGCGGCTATTTTTGTAGCGATTTTTGGAATAGGACCACTTCCAGGTATTTTGGCTCTTACTTGTTTCTCCGTTGGACTCGTAGCGAAATTATTGTATGAGTCAATTGAATCAATTGATCCAGGTCCATTAGAAGCGATGACAGCTGTAGGAGCGAATAAGGTGCAATGGATAGTTTATGGGGTCATTCCGCAAGTGAAAGCGCACTTCGTCTCCTATGTACTTTATACATTTGAGGTGAATGTACGTGCAGCAGCTGTTCTAGGTTTAGTAGGAGCAGGTGGGATTGGATTATATTATGATCGTACACTTGGATTTTTACAATATCAACAAACTGCTTCTATTATTATTTATACCCTTGTTGTTGTATTGCTAATTGATTATATAAGTACAGCGTTGCGGGGGAAATTATAATGAGTAAAACGACAATAATCGTACCAAAACCGAAGAAACCGAGTATATATCGCTGGATTATTTTTATAGCACTTACAGTTATATATGTATGGGCCTTTTCAGGAGTCCCGTTAGAGGGAATAAAGAATACGGCGGGAGAAATTACAAAAGCAATTATGACAGGCGTATTGAACCCAGATTGGTCGTATGTATCTTTGCCAGATGGTGAAGATTTATTACACGGTTTAATTGATACGTTGGCAATTGCGATATTAGGTACATTTATTTCTGCTTTTTTATCTGTTCCATTTGCTTTTTGGGCGGCAACGAATATGAGTAGTGGAAAATTAACTTCAGGAACTGGGAAATTTGTACTTAGTTTTGTTCGTACATTTCCTGAATTAGTTATGGCTCTTTTATTTATAAAAGCTGTTGGTCCAGGCTCTTTTGCCGGAGTTCTAGCTTTAGGGTTACACTCTATCGGAATGTTAGGGAAACTATATTCGGAAGGAATTGAAAATATAGATAAGGGACCGACGGAAGCGTTAATAGCAACGGGTGCAAATCGGTTTCAAATACTTTGGTATGCCGTATTACCACAAGTGTCACCGGATTTTCTATCGTATACGTTATACAGGTTTGAAATTAATGTACGATCCGCTGCGATTTTAGGTGTTATTGGAGCAGGTGGTATTGGTACGCCATTAATTTTTGCACTTAGTTCACGTAATTGGTCTCGTGTGGGAATTATTTTATTAGGTATCATTTTAATGGTAATTATAATTGATTTTATTTCAAGTTCTATTCGTAAGCGGATTATTTAATTTGTTTTAAAAGCATCTAATTCAGATGCTTTTTTATATTTTTAAAGGTTATCAAAAAAGAGATATATCAGAAATTAGTATATTTGTATAAATATACAGATAATTATCTTTATTTTTAAAATAAAAACAATTAAAAAGTATGTCATATTGAATGCCCATACATTCCCTGAATCACTGTATTTTTTATGAAAAATCAAAAAAACATCAACATATTTGTCGATACATGTTGTATAATCTTGCGTGGGAAGCTATCATATAAATGTATAAAACGTTTACTAACATACGCGAAGGGAAGAATAGCATGTCACATTCAATCGAACAACTTTCTATCAACACGATTCGCACATTATCCATTGATGCGATTGAAAAAGCAAACTCTGGTCACCCAGGAATGCCAATGGGTGCAGCACCAATGGCTTATACATTATGGACTCAATTTATGAAACACAATCCAAATAACCCAACGTGGTTTAACCGCGATCGTTTCGTATTATCTGCAGGTCATGGTTCAATGTTACTATACAGCCTACTTCATCTATCTGGTTATGACTTAACAATGGATGATTTAAAGAACTTCCGTCAATGGGGAAGCAAAACTCCAGGACATCCTGAGTACGGTCACACAGCAGGTGTAGACGCAACAACTGGTCCACTTGGACAAGGTATTGCAACTGCTGTTGGTATGGCGATGGCTGAAAGACATTTAGCGGCTAAATACAACCGTGATGCGTATAATGTAGTAGATCATCATACATACGCTATTTGTGGTGATGGAGATTTAATGGAAGGCGTTTCTGCTGAAGCATCTTCATTAGCTGCTCATTTACAATTAGGTCGTCTTGTAGTACTTTACGATTCAAACGATATTTCATTAGATGGCGATTTAAATCGTTCATTCTCTGAAAGTGTAGAAGATCGTTACAAAGCATACGGATGGCAAGTAATCCGTGTTGAGGATGGAAACGATATTGAAGCAATCGCAAAAGCAATTGAAGAAGCGAAAGCTGACGAAAAACGCCCAACGCTAATTGAAGTAAGAACGACAATTGGTTTCGGTTCTCCAAACAAATCAGGAAAATCAGCTTCACATGGTTCTCCACTTGGTGTAGACGAAACAAAATTAACGAAAGAAGCATACGCTTGGACTGCTGAACAAGACTTCCATGTAGCAGAAGAAGTATATGACAACTTCCGTAAAACAGTACAAGATGTTGGTGAAACGACGCAAGCTGCGTGGAACACGATGCTCGGTGAATATGCACAAGCATATCCAGAATTAGCAAACGAACTGCAAGCAGCAATGAACGGTCTTCTTCCAGAAGGTTGGGAACAAAGCTTACCAACTTATGAATTAGGATCAAAAGCAGCAACACGTAATTCTTCAGGTGCTGTAATTAATGCAATTGCAGAGTCTGTACCATCATTCTTTGGTGGATCAGCTGACCTTGCTGGTTCTAACAAAACATATATGAATAACGAAAAAGACTTCACAAGAGCTGATTACAGCGGTAAAAACATTTGGTACGGTGTTCGTGAGTTTGCGATGGGTGCAGCAATGAACGGTATTGCACTACATGGCGGTTTAAAAACTTACGGTGGTACGTTCTTCGTATTCTCTGACTACTTACGTCCAGCAATTCGCCTTGCAGCATTAATGCAATTGCCTGTAACGTATGTATTCACACATGATAGTATCGCTGTTGGTGAAGATGGTCCAACACATGAGCCGGTTGAACAATTAGCAGCACTTCGTGCAATGCCAAACGTTTCTGTTATTCGTCCAGCAGACGGTAACGAATCAGTTGCAGCTTGGAGACTAGCTCTAGAATCAACAAAAACACCAACTGCATTAGTGTTAACTCGTCAAGATCTTCCAACATTAGAAGGTGCAAAAGACGATACTTATGAAAAAGTAGCAAAAGGTGCATATGTAGTTTCTGCAAGCAAGAAAGAAACTGCTGATGTAATCTTAATTGCAACTGGATCTGAAGTAAGCTTAGCAATCGAAGCGCAAAAAGCTCTAGCAGCAGACGGCGTTGATGCAGCTGTTGTTAGCATGCCATCTATGGATCGCTTTGAAGCTCAAACTGCTGAGTACAAAGAATCTGTACTACCAAAAGCAGTAACGAAACGTTTCGCAATTGAAATGGGTGCTACAATGGGATGGCACCGTTATGTAGGTCTTGATGGAGATGTACTAGGTATTGACACATTCGGTGCTTCTGCTCCTGGTGAGAAGATTATGGAAGAGTATGGATTTACTGTAGAGAACGTTGTTCGTAAAGTAAAAGAAATGCTTTAATGATTTTAGAAAAATCTCTCCAGCATGGGGAGATTTTTCTATGTAATTGAGTTTTTTCGACAGGAAAAGTTTTTTCTCTCTCCGTAGTCAGACAATCATTGCAAATCTTCTCTTATATAATGTAGGGAAAAGGTTGTCCAGATCGGGAGGGGAAAAATGAAAACGTATGAATTGTATTTAATTCAAGAGGATATTGCGAAAGCTTACTTTGGTCGTGAATATTTGTTTTTTGATTTATTTGCTCGATTTTCAGAATCTGGGTTCCTTTCGGAGAAGAAAGTATTATATAAACAAATGACGTATATTACGATGCCGTTACAAGTAATGAAAATTCATCATAAATTAGAACAAGCTTTGCGTGTTCTTGGTAAATATGAAAGAACAAATCATACTCATACGCTTTATACAGGAGCCGAATACGGAGAAATAATGGTGAAACCACAATATATTCGAATAAATACTTCTGGAAATGTATCCATGGAAACAACTTTCTTTGAGGTGCTTAGAAAGTGTGAGTTAACATTTTTAGCGATGGATTATGAAAATAAAAAGTACGGTTGGTTAAATCCTCTCAAACAAGTACGAACATATGTGTAAAAAATGTCGAATAGTATCTTGTCTTATTGAAAAGGTTTTAGTACACTGTAAGGTAGACAACATGAAGGAGGAAAAGATATGCCAATGTGGTTAGGTATTCTAGTGGGCGTAGTAGCACTAGTAGCAGGCGTGGCGTTAGGATTTTTCATTGCCCGCAAATACATGATGAATTACTTACAAAAAAATCCACCAATTAACGAACAAATGTTAAAAATGATGATGATGCAAATGGGACAAAAACCTTCCCAAAAGAAAATCAATCAAATGATGAGCGCGATGAACAAGCAACAAACAAAATAAGCGCAAAAGGGCACTCTTACCGAGTGCCCTTTTCTTTTGGTTATAAAACATATTTAAAACTTTTAAATATTCTGTATTTTTGTTACACTGAAAACATCGCTCATTTTAAGGGAGGAGGATAAATATGAAAGTGTTTTTTAATTTAGCTTGGTTTTTTAAGCAAGAAAAACGAGCGTACATAATTGGAATTATTATGTTATTTGGTGTCGCGCTTCTTGAACTTGTAGCGCCAAGAGTACTAGGGATTGTAGTAGATGAAATTAATAGTGGAACATTAACGTCTGAAAAATTGTTGAACTGGGTTATTCTATTAGTAGTTGTAGGAATTATGATGTATATATTACGTTACTTATGGCGTATTATGATTTTTGGATCTTCTTTAAAACTAGCTCGTCAACTGCGAAAGAATCTATATGAACATTTTACTAAGATGAGCCCATCCTTTTATCAATCACGTCGCACAGGCGATTTGATGGCACATGCGACAAATGATATTCAGGCGATTCAGCAAACTGCGGGGGCAGGTGTTTTAACACTCGTTGATTCATTAGCTGTTGGAGGATGTGTACTCGTAGCGATGGGATTTACAATTAGTTGGAAGTTAACGTTATTAAGTTTAATTCCGATGCCAATTGTAGCTATTTCTACAAATTATTATGGAACTTTATTGCATAGAAGATTTCATAAGGCACAGCAATCGTTTTCTGAAATCAATGATAAAGTGCAAGAAAGTATGAGTGGGATGAAGGTAATTCGCTCACTTGGACAAGAGAAAGAGGATTTACAAGCGTTTCGGAAAAAATCTGAAGATGTCGTACATAAAAATATGCTAGTTGCACGTATTGACTCGTTATTCGATCCAACGATTTCCCTAATTGTCGGATTTTCATTTTTGATCGCAATTTGTTACGGATCATTATTAGTCGTACGAGGTGAATTAACTGTAGGGGAATTAGTAACATTTACAACGTACTTAGGGACACTTGTATGGCCAATGTTAGCTTTTGGATGGTTATTTAATATTATGGAGCGTGGACGTGCTTCGTATGATCGTGTGGAGAAAATATTTTCACAAACTTCAGATGTAGTGAATAAGGAAAATGCTATACATGCTATAGCAAGTGGTGATGTTTCGTTTGCTGTTGATTCGTTTTCTTATAAAAAGAATGAACTATTAAACTTAAAAGATATTTACTTTAACTTAAGAAAAGGTGAAACGTTAGGAGTTGTAGGGCGTACCGGTGCAGGGAAGACGACGTTATTAAAATGTTTAATTCGAGAGTATGATCATTTTAATGGTGAATTAAAAGTTGGGGAGCGGGATATTCGAGATTTAACACTTCACGGTGTGCGTTCTGCAATTTCATATGTACCGCAAGATCACTTTTTATTTTCAGCGAGTATTGGGGAGAACATTGCTTTTGGAAAGGCCGATGCTACATATAAAGAAATTAGCCGAGCTGCTGATATTGCTTGTATTCATAATGATATATTTCAATTTCCAGAAGGGTATGACACTGTAGTAGGTGAAAGGGGCGTTTCACTATCAGGAGGTCAAAAACAGAGAATCTCTATTGCGCGTGCATTATTAACAAATGCTGAAATTTTAATATTAGATGATTGTTTATCAGCCGTAGATGCAAAAACAGAAGAAACTATTTTAACTGCATTGAAACGAGAAAGGGCAGAGAAAACGACGATTATTACTGCCCATCGTTTAAGTGCTATTCAGCATGCAAATCTTATTCTTGTTATTGATGAAGGTAGGGTTATGCAGCGAGGGACACATGAGCAATTAATGAAAGAAAATGGTTGGTATAAAGAAATGTACGAAAGCCAGCAGTTAGAGGCATTAGTAGAGAAAGGAGGCGTATGATGGCTGAGAAAAAACGGAGTGATTTAAGAAGGTTGCTTTCTTATATGAGGCCCTATAAAGGGTTATTGGCGTTAGCATTTTTATTTCTAGTTGGTGCAACTGTAACTGAAATGATGGGTCCTTTTTTAATTAAACAATTTCTTGATGAACACTTAGTGCCAGGTAACTTTGAACAATCAGCACTTGTAACCCTATTTGTAGTGTATATTATTGCTCATTTATTAAAAGTATTATTTACTTATTTAGACTTATTGTACTTTCAAAATATCGCTTTTAAGATTGTCCAAGATATGCGAGTTGAAGTGTATGAACATGTTCAAAAATTGTCATTAAGCTTCTTTGATCGTACGCCGATTGGTACGCTCGTATCTCGCATAACGAATGATACAGAAGCGATTAAGGATTTTTATGTTAGTGTACTATCAACATTCGTGAAAAATGTAGTCTTTTTAGTAGGGATTTTAGTAGCGATGTTTTTATTAGATGTAAAATTAGCGCTATTTTCGCTCATATTAATTCCGGTAATGTTTGCAATTATGGTGTTGTATCAACGGAAAAGTGCAGCTTTTTATTTAGAGGTACGTAATCAGCTGAGTATATTAAATGCAAAGTTAAATGAGTCCATTCAAGGTATGAATATTGTTCAGGTGTTCCGGCAAGAAAAGCGGATGAGAAAAGAATTTGAAGAAGTGAACAATAAACATTTTAGTGCTGGACGTCGTACATTGAAATTAGATGCATTACTTTTACGTCCAGCAACAGATCTTGTTCATATTGTAGCAATTGCGTTAGTACTTGGTTTATTCGGAATCGATGCTTTAAAGAGTCCTGTTGAAGTAGGGGTTTTATATGCTTTCGTTAACTATATTCATCGTTTCTTCCAACCGGTAAATGAGATGATGATGAAACTATCTTTCTTCCAGCAAGCGCTTGTTTCATCATCGCGTGTATTTCATTTAATGGATGATAAAGATTTAGCTCCTGTTCAAATGGGGAGTGAACAGCCACGAGTAGCTAACGGGGAAATTCAGTTTAAAGATGTTACTTTTTCATATGATGGAAAGCGTGACGTTTTAAAAAATGTATCTTTTCACGTAAAGTCAGGGCAAACGGTTGCTTTCGTAGGGCATACTGGTAGCGGAAAGAGTACGATTATGAATTTATTAATGAGATTTTACAATATTAAATCAGGAAATATAGTAATAGACGGAGTAGATTTAGAGAAGTTCGAAGAACAAGAAATTCGAAAGAAAATTGGTCTTGTGCTGCAAGATGCATTTTTATTTGCTGGAAATGTAAAGCAAAATATTCGTATGTATAATGAAGAGATTACGGATGAAGAGATAGAGGAAGCGGCAAAGTTTGTGCAAGCGAATACGTTTATTGAAAAATTACCAGAGCAGTATGATACAGAAGTTGTCGAAAGAGGAGCTGCATTTTCTAGTGGTCAAAGGCAATTAATTGCTTTTGCTAGAACGATAGCAACCAATCCGAAAGTATTAGTGTTAGATGAAGCGACGGCAAATATTGATACAGAAACAGAGGAGGCTATCCAAACGGCATTGCAGCAAATGCGAAAAGGTAGAACAACGATAGCGATTGCGCACAGATTGTCTACAATCCAAGATGCGGATCAAATATTTGTTATGCATGAAGGGGAAATTGTAGAAAGCGGAACACATCAAGAGTTACTTAGTAAACAAGGACTTTACTACAATATGTACTTGCTACAAAATAAAGGGAGTTTGCAACAGGCCTTGTAGAATTACAAGGTCTTTTTTCTATTCTCTCAGATATTAAAATGTAATAAAATTTTCGAAATATGTGAGAGATTTGTCGTGTCCTTTAACTAGAGTTGTACATATTGTATATAGAATAACAAAATTTGATAGGAGCTTTTATATGCAAAATAGATCCAGTTCAAATATTACATTTATTGATGTGTCTCATTGGGAAGGAAACATTAATTGGAATGCTGTGAAGTCATCTGGCATTCCAGCAGCGTATGCAAAAGCGACGGAAGGTGTGAACTATATTGACCCTACTTTCGTTCAAAATGTACAAGCTGCGAGAGATGCGAATGTATTAATTGGTGCATATCATTTTGCGCACCCAGAACAAAATGATGCCATTTCAGAAGCGAAACATTTTGTGAATATATTACAGAGTAATCAGACGGACTTAATCCCTGTTTTAGATTTAGAATCGCCAACGGATACTAGCAATAGTAGTTTAACGGGTGCGACTATATCGAATTGGGCAAGAAGTTTCGTAAATTATGTGAAACAAGCTACTGGGAAAAATGTAATGTTATATACAGGAGTTTGGTATATTAATGAATTTGGAATTAGCGGGTTAAGTGACATTCCACTTTGGATTTCCAAATATTCTAGTATACCGCCTGCTGATGCTGGTGGATGGACAGAGTGGACAGCATGGCAGTACACAGATTCTGGGCAAATTTCAGGTGTAGGAAATTGTGACGTATCAGCAGCTGTTTCATTAGAAGCTCTACAAGGAAATGGAGCAAGTGGTGGAGGGAATGTTTCCACGCCTAATAATGCGACTCCAGTATACGGAGTTGCTGTAATTAATGGAGATAATGTGAATTTACGAAGTGGACCATCTTTACAGTCTAGTGTAATTCGCCAATTGAATCGTGGCGAATCATATGAAGTTTGGGGAGAACAAAATGGATGGCTCTGCTTAGGGACAAATCAGTGGGTATATAATGATTCAAGTTATATTCAGTATAAACATTATGTAGCAACTATTACTGGCGATAATGTGAATCTGCGAGATGCTCCATCATTAAACGGGAATGTTATAAGACAGTTACATCATGGTGAATCATATCGAGTATGGAGTAAGCAAGATGGATGGCTTTGCTTAGGGACAAATCAATGGGTATACTATGATTCAAGTTATATTCAGTATGGTGTACAATAAAGTGAATCTAAAAGGTATCTCGACTGAGGTGCCTTTTATGAAAAATATATAATTTTTACAAAGTATATATTGATAACATAGTATAATGTAATTGATATATGTTCAAAAATAATCGGAAATGAAATAAAGGAGTAATAATATGGAGTATGTGCTAATAGGTGGGATTTTAATATTATTAGCTGTAGTGTTTGTACTGTTTTATAAAAATAAACAGTTAGAATCAGAGAGTCAGCAAGTAGAGTTTGAAAAGAAACAAGCGATTGAAACGTATGAAAATGAGATTGCAGCTACGATTACAGGGCATAAAGAACAACAGGATACTTTAAAGAATATGGAACAGAAAAAATATAATGATTTACAAGTGAATACAGCTAGAGAACTTGAAAATATGCGTATGATGAAAAATCAATTGGCTGTTCAACATAGTAAAGAACGTAGTGAAATGCAAGATAAGCATAGTAGTGAAGTACATATGTTTCAAAATTTAATTGCGGATTTACGAGAATATACCAAAAATGGTGCTGAAGTGAATGCGCATGAAATATTACATTATATGAAGCGAGGTTTCGTTGAGCAAGGAATAATACTAGAAGAAGAGTTTCATATTATACCGAACGTTTTTATGATACGCAATAAATATAGAGATAAACGTGACATAAATGATAATCGAATTCATCACCTTATCTTATGTAAAACTGGTATTTATCTACTTGAGACGAAAGAATGGACAGGGAAATTAATCCATGGCTTAACGAAAGAAAATGCGGGTATATATTCATTTATGATTGAGGAAATTGGTAAGTATCAACATGAAATTGAAAAAGAAGAGACATTTGAATTTATTACGGATGGAACTTCATTAACTTTGCAAGTAAGAAATGAAGGGAATCCAGCGTATAAAGCGAAAATGCTATCTCAAACTTTATATAATTGTTTGGAAGAAATGCAAGTAGATATTGTAAAGGAAAAAGTAAAACCAATTGTATATTTTGAAAATGAGAGTGGAAAAGAAGTTATTGATCTTTCTAATGAAGAATTGCCGAGATTTAAAGATAGAGAGCAAATTGTAACGTTTTTCAGAAATGAAGTTTTAACAAGTAAAGTAATATATACAGCACGAGAACTACAAAAGATTAGAGATATGATTGGCCAGATGAATTATGTTGCGAAGTGAAAAATAAAGTAAAACTTTAATTAGTGGGGGTTTATGGGCAACCCGACTTCTACCCTTTACAGCCGAATTTTGAGGTGGGAGTCTAACTGCCCGCAAATAGCGGGATAAAGTAGGTGTTATTTGGGTGGAGAAAGGTAAAAGCTCTATATTGTGGGGAATGTTGTACATTTATTTTTGTTTGCATATATTAATGTACATTGCGTTTATTTTCGTTATTGATATGGTTCATGTGTCATTGAGTGTAATGAGTATTTTGGTGGTAGTAATGCCTTTTATTTTATTAGTTATTATTCAAAAGTCTATCTTACATGTTTCGGCAAGACGTGATAAAGGTAAGAAACAACTGTTCACTATAATGATGGTAGGTCTCATTCCATTGCTAGTATGCACCGTACAATTAAGTATAAATAAATACACTTCAAATTTTAATCAGGATCGGTGGTTAAATTATGAAGAAAAACGAGTACATATGGTAGATGACCTATTACAGGAGCATAAATTGATAGGGAAATCAAACGAGGAAATTACAAAATTGTTAGGGGCCCCTACGAAAACAAGCAGTTTGGAAACGGGAATTACTACACTATACTATCTTGGGAATGAACGTGGTTTCATTCCTATAGATAGTGAATGTCTTGTTTTGCAATTTGATAAAGATGGTAGAGTTATAGAGTATAAGGTACAACGAGATTGAAATAGTGAGAGGAGAAGCTATATCTTTTATAGCTTCTTTTCTATATTCCAATATAGAAAAAGTAGGCAAATAGTAGTCATTCCTATCTATACGAATGAGATAGAGTTTGTTATATTGTAAAGGGTTATTTAGTTTAGAAGTCTGCTAGATAGCCTTAAATATTTTAGATTAGGGAGGGAAGTTAACACGAATTAAGATATAAACGTGTTAAATAATTAGTATGAAAAAAGAATTTTATAATGTTTTAGCTGCATCAATTGTATTTAGTATGGTAACGATTCCAAGTTTTTCCTATGCAGACACAGTAGAAAAGACCGTAACAATTTCAACAGACGAGCAAGCATTAAAAAGTATTGAAAGCCATATGAAAGATGAAGATGGACGTGGAGAGAGCAAAGGAATAACAAATGAAGTACAAGGAGATTTTTTTGTACATATAATAGGTTCAGCATCTTTATTTGATTCTGCTGAGTTACAAAAAGCGACAGGTGTTCAGCTTTCTAATCAAGTAGTGAAAGCCGAAAAACAAAAAGGAAACGCTTACTATATACAAACAGAATCTGGAGCTGGGTGGATACAAAGTAGTGAAGGAAATGTAGAGGTTAAGGAAGTTTATCACTTGGCAAACGAAAAATTAGTAATTAATGAAGAGACAGCCACATATTCCGCACCATTTAATTCATATAAAGACGAGAAAGTGTTACAACCGCAAACAATTATTGCAATTGGACAAGTTGGAGAGTGGTTCCAAGTCCAAATAGATAATGAGGTGAAATGGATTTATGCACCTTCAGCAAAATTTGAGGGTACAAAAGCATCTCTTATTCAAAGCACAACTCCAACTCGTACGAAACGTGCAGCGGTTATGTATACTGCACCAATAGAAGAGAAAACAACGGATATTTACGGTGTACCATTAAAGGAAATGATTGTACCAACAGGTAATGAAAATATTCGTCCAGGTTATGCGATGAAACCAAAATACATTACAATTCATGAGACAGATAATTATAGTGTTGGAGCAAATGCTAGAAACCATGCACAATATTTATACAGTCAAGCAACAGGAACGACTGATCGTTCAGCATCTTGGCATTTTACAGTAGATGATAAAGAAATTTATCAACATCTACCATTAAATGAAAATGGTTGGCATGCTGGAGATGGATCAGAAGGAACCGGTAACAGAGAATCAATTGCAATTGAAATTGCTGTCAATCAAGATGGTGATTATAATAAAGCTGTGGAAAATGCTCGCAAACTAGCAGCCTATTTAATGGGGGAATTAAATATTCCTTTAGAAAATGTAAAAAAACATCAATTTTGGAGCGGAAAGAATTGTCCGGCCATTATGATAAGGAATAATGCGTGGGAGCCATTTTTACAGGGAACGAAAGCTTATTATGATGCGAATCATAAAGATGATATAACTGGCGGTTGGTATGAAGCGGATATTCGTGAATTAGATAAAAGAGGTATTATGGTTGGAGACGGGAAGGGTTCTTACTGGCCAGAACGTCTTGTAACACGTGGTGAATTTGCGAATTTAGTTTCAAGATCATTGCAATTACCAGAGGGGAAATCGAATTTCAAAGATTTAAGCACAGCTCATCCATCGCTAGTAGATGGTATTAATCGTGCAGCTAGTGCTGGGATTATAAGTGGACGAGGAAATGATATATTTGCTCCGAATGATACGATTAAACGTGATGAAGCTGTCATTATGATTGATCGTGCATTGCAATTCAAAAATATTAAAGGTAATTTAGTTCCATTACCATTTACGGATCAAAATTTAGCGTATGATAAACAGGCGGTTCAACGTGTTTATGGGTTAGGTATCGTAAAAGGGAATGAGAATAATGAGTTTATGCCAAAAGGTTCTGCAACACGTGGGGAATCGGCAGCATTTATTAATAGAATGTTAAAAGTAATAGAGAGTAAATAATGGAAAGGCATTCGCTTTGGCGAGTGCTTTTTTATTTTTCAATATGTTATAGAAAGGTGATGTGAATTTTGACTGGAATAAGGAATGAAAGCGGAGGTGATGCATATATTTAGATGCATTGGGTAGTTTTTTGTAATTTTGTATAAAATGAAAAGGAGGTAGGACGGTGAAATCAATACCGACTGAAGTCCTGAGTAAGGAATTGATGGAAAGAGAAGGGGTTATATCTATTACAGTGATGGAATTTGAAAAGATAGAAGTGGCCGGAGTAGTTGTTTCTGGTCCAGCTGTTATTTTAATTAATCAAGATTAAGTACATATTATCAATAAAGAAAAGTAGTCAGAGCATCCGCTTAGGGTGCTTTTTGTTTGTATAGAAGTGTGTATATGATAGATAATTGGGATATTGGAGGGGAATTATGTGGCAATTATTATAACAATGTTATTAATGGGAGTTTTATTAGGATTTGTCGGAGCAGGGGGAGCAGGATTTATCATCGCGATACTCACTCTAGTATTCCATATCCCTATTCATGTTGCTCTTGCAACATCTTTAACTGCGATGGCATTTACGACATTATCTGGAGTAGTAAGTCATTACCGAGAAGGGAATGTTGTGCTTGTAATAGGCGGAGTTGTTGGGGGATTTGGCGCGATTGGTTCCTTTATTGGTTCAAAGTTTGGTTCGTTAATACCAGCACATCTGTTGCATTGGTTTACAGCTGGTATGTTATTTTTATCGGCAATTTTTATGTTTATTCGGTTGATTATGTTTCAAAAAAGATCACAGTCGTCTTTAAAAGGGCATAAAGAACTTTCGAAAGATAACGTGATTAAATGTATATTCCTCGGATTGGTGACTGGAATTTTAGCAGGTGCATTTGGTATTGGCTCAGCACCTTTTATCCAACTCGGATTAATGGTTTTATTAGGTTTAACAATCCGTCAATCTGTAGGGACGACAATGCTCGTTATATTACCAATCGCAATTGGAGGTGGGTTTGGATATAGTTCGGAAGGGTATTTAGATTATGTATTATTAGTACAAGTTTTAATCGGGACAATGTTAGGAGCATATATAGGAGCTAAGTTTACAAATTATGCACCTCGCATGCTTCTAAGGTTTTCGATGATTATGACACCAATATTAGCTGGATGTATGTTGTTAGTAGATTAAAGAGAATATATAGAAATCTATTAATATATTTTACGAATGAATTATGTAAGTAATTCATATTTCTCATATAAAAGGATTTGCTTTAATATAATGAGTATAAAGTTCGAGTATTCGAAGTATTACTTGAATTATATCCCTATCCCTTTTCTAAAAATGCGAACAAGTTTTGCCCTATTCTATTCAATAGTTTATTGTATAGAAATATATTGTTCGATGACCATTATGGAACGCACATAATGGGTAAATCCCGATCCTTAAAGAGGATGCCCCTAATCTTCATGTGAAAATATGATCGGATAAGAAAGCTGGCCAATTTATGGTCAGCTTTCTTTTTGTTCAATGAGTAAGTCTTCTTTAATTTCTGTTTGCAATAATAAAGTTTTTCCGAAGCGACGTTTACATTCAGCTCGTACTTTTTGAATGGCTAGTAGCTGAGAAGTAGCAGGCACTGTGACAATGGATTGCCGAGGTTTTCGGTTTTCTTCACAAAAAACACATTCCACAACATATTTAGAAATCATAATTTCATCCTTCCGGTTTGAATTTCTAAGAAGGGACTGCTCATGAAGTTGATGTAAACTTTCGGCATCTTTTTACTTATTTCCTCTTTTTTTTCAAAGGGGAAATAAAAAAGAAGGTGAATTTTAGTAGGGGAGGGATGTATATGGAGAGATGGATAGGTACGGCAGCTATTTGTATGAATGAAAGAAATGAAATTTTAATGGTATTGCAAGGAAAAGAAGGGGAAGAAAAAAGGTGGTCTGTCCCAAGTGGAGGACTTGAAAAGGGAGAAACACTAGAAGAATGTTGTATCAGGGAAGTTTGGGAGGAAACAGGCTACAATGTGGAGGTTGTAAATAAAATATACGAAAAAGAAGGTATTACATACGGGATTCCGGTGTATGTTCATTATTACTTTGTTAAAAAAATAGGCGGTAATATGAAAATCCAAGATCCGGATGAGTTAATACATGAGATTGATTGGAAAGGGATACATGAAGTTGGAAAATTATCATTAGCTTTTCCAGAGGATTACGAGCTAATATACCGATATGTAAATAAAAAAGCAAGTGTGTAAATACTTGCTTTTTTAGTGTATCCAAGATAAGAAAAGTGGAACGATAACTAAACTAGCTCCAGCTGTTAAAAGCATTGATAAACTTGCAATTGTACCTTCTACAGGACCGATTTCAAATGCTTTTGATGTTC
Organism: Bacillus sp. AR13-1; assembly: GCF_008042285.1. Lineage (NCBI taxonomy): Bacteria > Bacillati > Bacillota > Bacilli > Caryophanales > Bacillaceae > Bacillus > Bacillus sp. AR13-1. The sequence continues at coordinate 82,410 of NZ_QNUA01000001.1, read as the reverse complement.
CGGTCCCATTCGCGCTAGTACCTAGCATTATACCTTTTGCGAGCGCTGTTTTAATACGGCATATGCGTATGAGTGTAGGACCGAATAACGCTCCAGTTAAGGCAGTTAATACAACGAAAACTGCTGTTAATTGTGACATGCCGCCAATCATTTCTGAAATAGCCATTGCAATAGGTGTTGTTACAATGTGCGGTGCTAAACTTTGTTCTATTGTAGAGTCAATTTGAAAAAAATTAGCTAGTAGTGCGGAAGTAATAACAGATAGAAAAGAACCGACAATGACATTAATTAAAATAGCAGTGCCGTGTTTTTTTAATAGATCAAAATGTTTATAGATTGGCCATGCGAAAGCAACTGTTGCAGGTTTTAATAATTCTGTTAGCCAATGACTACCAGATTCGTAGGTTTCGTATGGTGTATCTAATCCAAGTAATAAAGCTATTAAAATGATTGGGCATACAAGAAGGGGAGAAAGCAGACTCCAATTCCAGCGTTGATACATTTTTTTAGATACCCAATATGTGAATAGTGTTAATAGTAAACAAAGAAAGCCGATCATTGTGTTGATCCTTTCCGCTTTAATAGCAATTCTGTTAAAAGTCCTGTTACGAGAGTAACACAAAGTGTACTAATCACGATAATTAAAATGAGATCGATTCCATATTGTGATAATGTATCTTTGTAACGAATGACAGCGACTGCAGAAGGGATGAAAAATAAAATAAGTTCTTTTAATAAAAAGTCTGCACCGTCTTGTATCCATTCTTTTTTCACTATATTAAATTTTAATGAGATTAACAATAAAAAAATACCGATTATACTTCCTGGAACTGGGAGGTGTGCCTGTTTTGCAATCCATTCACCTGTCCAAGCGAAACAAAATAATAATAAAATTTGTCCGCTTAACTTCCACCATTTCATACAGTAACCACCTCTTTGTTTTTTACATAAAAATTGTAAAAAAGAATTAACAATTTCTACTATACGTTCATTCGAAATATTTGTCTAATATATAAATTATATGTTATTAATATATTAGATGTATTAATCGAAAGTGAAAAGGGTGTCCAAAATGGAATTACGGCATTTGCAATATTTTGTTGTAGTGGCAGAGGAATTACACTTTGGACGAGCAGCTGCTCGTTTACAAATGACACAACCACCGCTTAGTCAACAAATTCAGCAATTAGAAAAAGAAATGGGAGTTATGTTATTTTCAAGAACGAAGAGAAAGGTTGAATTAACAGAAGCAGGAGAAATGTTTTTAAAAGAAGTAAAAAAAGCGTTTGAACAAATTGAAAAAGCAGTAGAAGTTGCACAAAGTGCTCAAAGGGGAGAAGTTGGATCACTTTCAATTGGTTTTGTAGGTGCGGCGATATATGATATTTTACCGTCAATCGTCAGAGAGTATAGAAAGAAATTTCCGAGAGTGTCTGTAGCATTACATGAATTGTCCACACCGGATCAGGTGCATGCACTTCATGATAATCGAATTGATATTGGATTTTTACGTCCGCCAATTCCAACGCAATTACTTGAGTTAGAACCAATTCAAAAACTTTCATGTACGTTATGTTTACCGAAGGCACATCCTCTTGCTGAAAAGGACGAAATACATATCGAAGATTTAAGGGATGAACCGTTCGTATTTATTACGAGACCAGTATGGCCAGCGTTATATGATACAATTTTATCGCTTTGCCGTGATGTAGGTTTTAGTCCGCACATTGTACAAGAAGCAACGGAGTATCAAACTGTTATGGGGCTTGTAGCGGCAGGTATTGGAATTACGGTAATACCTGTATCCGCAAATAAATTGTATAGAACAGAAGTTGTATATAAAGAGTTATGTGATTCTAATTTTGTTGCAGAAATGTCAGTGGCTTATAAAAAAATGAATAACAATCCAGAGTTGTTAGAGTTTTTGAAAATTGCAAGAGAGAAAAAGAGGATTGAAGTGGAAGATGCGAAGGCTGAATAGTTGATGAAGTTACAGGATAGTCATGATAATTAAGTTATATAAAGATTCACCTCGTTAAACAAAAAACGGAAATGTAACTAAAGTGCATTTCCGTTTTTTGTTTTTTATTCAATGCTAAGGAGATCAATATGCGTGGTTTCTAGGACTAAAGGCTTAGTAAAGATTCCGATTGAAGTGCGATGTTTAAAATGTCATATTTTTATACACTAGTAGTATAGAATGCGTATGTTATGAAGCAAGGTAGGGGGAAATTATGTCTTTATTTCGGTTAGCGAGAAAAAATATACAAACATTTGCTGCCCAAAGGTTAAAACAATTTATGTGGATTGCTATGAATACAATGATTTGTTTTTTTATGATATCATTCCGATTCAATGAAGCTGTAATAAGTAAAGCGGAATATACACCTATATTTGTAAAGTGGTTTTATGCTATGTTTCTATTTATAGTTTTTGTGTGTATTTTCGTTACATATAAAATGACAACCTCTCTTTTACGGGTAAGAAGAGAGGAGTTTAAATCGTATGAAGTAGTGAAGATGACAAGAAAAGAAATGTTATGTTTATTATGTCAGGAGCAATTATTAACTTACGGAGGAGCTTTTGTTTTCGGATTAATTCATGGTATGTTATTTTTGAAATTATTTATTATTATTTTTATGAAAGCAGTAGGAATCCAAGGGATAACCAATGCACCGATTACGATGTATGCGGTAGTGATAACAGCAGTTGTTATGATAACTGTCATTATAATATCAATGTGGAAATGTTGTAGGTTTACACAAAGGTTAAAGGATGAAAAGTCATATGAAACGAGGAGAAAGGCATGAGAAATCATGGCTTTTTCTTCATTTTACACATGTTATTAATCATGATACAGTGGGAAGAACTGAAAAAAAGAGTTAAGAAGAAAGGTTGTATGGAATGATAAATGAGCAAGCGATCGTAAAAGTTGATCGATTAACAAAGCGAATTGGTTCAAAGACGTTAGTAGAAAATATTAGTTTTGAAGTGAAAAAAGGTGAAGTAGTTGGCTTATTAGGACCAAATGGTGCTGGAAAAACGACATTAATGCGAATGATGGTCGGAATGATTCGTATGACAGAAGGAGAAGTATGGATTGCTGGTCAATCTGTAAAACAGCAATTTGAAAAAACCGCTGCGAAAATTGGTGCTGTAATTGAGACACCAGAATTTTATCCTTTCTTAAGCGGCTATGAAAATTTAACATATTTCGGACGAATGAATGGGAATGTGACTGAAGAGCGTATCGATGAAGTAGTGCAATTGTTAGGAATGGGACAAGTAATTGACCGTAAAGTAAAAGCATATTCACTTGGTATGAGACAGCGTTTAGGAATTGCTCAGGCACTTATACATAATCCAGATGTATTAATACTAGACGAACCGACGAACGGATTAGATCCTAGTGGTATACATGAAATGCGGATGTACATAAAGAAAATTGCGCATGAACAAGGAAAAGCTGTTCTTGTTTCTAGTCACTTACTCTCAGAAGTTGAATTAATGTGTGACAGGGTTATTATTATTCAGCATGGAGAATATGTCGCAACACAAAATATTCAAAGTGATAAAAAGGAAGAAAAAGAAGAAATACATATACGTGTAGATGATGCGAATAAAGCGGCAGAGGTTTTAGAATACGATGTTTTAGTAAAAGAAAACGAATTAATTATAAACGTGAAAGATGAAGAAGTTCCAAATATTCTTCGTACATTGATGGAGAAAAACATTCAAGTTTATCGTGTATATGAAGAAAGAAAAACGCTAGAAGAGCAGTTTTTAGAATTAACAGGAGGAAAAGATATTGTTTAATTTAGTTTATAACGAGCTGTATAAAATATTTAAGCGAAAGCGAACGATTATTCCTTTTTCAGTTATTGCGGTATTAATTATTGGATTAGGATGGGTTACGGTAAAATATTTAGAGCCAGAAACAAAAGGGTGGAAAGCGGATTATACAGAACGCACTGTAGAAATTGAGAAAAAGCTCGGCATGAAAAAAGAGGATATTTTAACAGAAAAGTCAGGAGACGAGCTTGTAAAGGAATACCAGCTTAAAATGAAGCATTTAGATACGAATACAGCGCCAGCAAGTAGTTCTCCGCTTTCATTTATGAGAGATACAGGTTTTATCGTATTTCCAATTTTACTTCCGTTTATTCTCGTATATGCGAGTACGATTTTTGCGAATGAATATAGCTGGGGAACATATAAATTTTTAACAATTCGTCCAGCGAGCCGATTTAAAATTTTAACATCTAAGTTTTTGGCAATCGTTATATTTGCGGCATTATTATTTATATTTAATATGATTTTTTCCGTATTATGCGGGTTGATTATTTATAAATTCCAACAACCAGCTTGGGCTGAATTTGTCGTTCAAAATGGAAATATAATAAAACAAAATATTTTCGTAGAAGCAAGTAAATATTATATTTTATCTTGGTTACCAACTCTTGTGTATGCTGCATTTGCCTTTATGATTTCCGTTTTAACGAGATCGAGCGGAGGTGCAATCGGGATTTCTTTATTTCTTGCATTATCAGGGGGAATAGCGCTAATTCCGGCAGCAAGATATGAATGGGCGAAATATTTATTACCAGCGAATACAGATTTATATGGGCTTTTAAAGGGTGGAAGCTTTATTGATGGAGTAACATTCCCATTTGCTTCTTGTATGCTTCTTCTATACTTAGCTGTATTTTTAGGGGTTTCCTATACTGTATTTATAAAACGAGATTTAACAGCATAAACAAAAAGCCGTTAAGGGTAACTTAACGGCTTTTTGTTTGTAATAATTGATGAATAGCTTCTTCGGCTAATAGGGCGAAATACTCTGCGCTAATAGGCAATGCTTTTTCATCTACTGTAAAAGCTGGATGATGCCATTCATGTGTACCACTTGTTCCCATAAAGACGAATGAACCTGGTATTTCTTGTTGGTAAAAAGAAAAGTCTTCTCCTGCCATTGATGGTGTAGGAGAGATAACGTTTAGATTCATTTTCTCTGCAATATGAATAGAAAAATCAGTGAGTACTTTATCGTTTTGAACAGCAGGAGGACCGGGATAAAATCGGAATTCTGTTTTTACACCTAATGCATCAGAAACGCCATTAATGATACGTTTCATTAATGCCGGAATCTTTTCACGTGTTTCAGCTTGGAATGTACGGACAGTTCCTTCTAATATTGCTTTTTCGGGAATAACGTTCCACGTATTCCCTGAATGAATGTTTGTTACACTTACGACAGCGTTATGAGAAGAACTAATATTTCGGCTTACAATCGTTTGAAGTGCCATAACGATTTGAGATGATGCAACGATAGGATCGACGCCGGCATCAGGCACAGCTGCATGTGTACCAACACCATGGATTTCAATTTCAAATCGATCAACTCCGGCCATTAGTGGCCCATCTTTAATACCGATTGTACCTACTGGTAAATCAGGTTTATTATGCATACCGAAAATAGCTTGCACGCCACGTAAATGCCCAGCTTCAATAACTTTGCAAGCACCATTACTACTTTCTTCAGCTGGCTGGAATATAAGGCGGACAATTCCATTAAGAGAAGCTTCTTTTTCTTTTAATAAGTAAGCCGCACCCAATACAGCAGCTGTATGAAAATCATGCCCACAAGCATGCATTTTACCTTGTATTTTTGAAGTGTATGGAAGGTCAGTTTCTTCCTGGATAGGAAGGGCATCGATATCAGCACGAAGCGCTACAACTGGTCCGTTTTTATTACCAGAAATTTCAGCGATAACTCCTGTTTCTAAATTGGAATCAATAATAGTGATATTGGCCTCGTCTAACCAATTTTTTATCGCTTTTGTCGTTTCAAATTCTTCGTATGATAGTTCTGGATTTTCATGTAAATGCCGACGAATGGAAATAAGTTTTTCTGTTAATTGATCAGGAATAGATGCCACTTATTATGCCCTCTTTCTTAAGTGAAGTATTTGTATTAATTATACAATAATAAAAGAGAGGATTCTCAAATGAAAATCCTCTCGCGTTTTATGCTGCAACTTTTTTATGAGTATGCTGTTTTCGATAACGCCCACGCATTGCGTATGCAATTTGCGGGATTGCGATACCGATTAAAATAAGTGATACACCGAACCATTGTGAAGATAGTACAGCTTCTTTTAAAACGAATACAGACATAATAGTTGTAACTGGTAGTTCTGCTGCACCAAGAATAGTTGCTAATCCAGAACCGATTTTTGGAATGCCAATTGTAAAGGCAATGGACGGAATAACGATACTAAATATTCCTAATCCTAAGCCGTATTTCCAAAGGCCTTGAGAGATCGCCCCGTTAAAAATAAATGTTGGCGGGAATACGATCATGACTAAAGTTAAAGCGCCAGCCATTAAAAGGACACCACGTGGTAAAGAAGGTACTTCAACGGCAACTTTCCCGCTTACGAAAATGTATGTTGCAAATGTAATAGCAGATAATAAGCCTAAAATGATTCCAGTCGTATCGAAATCACCAGCTGATGTTTCTAATAACCCACTTGATAAAAATGTACCTGCAAGTAAGAAGATTACTGAAATAACTTTTTCTCTTGAAGGTAATGTTTTTGTTGCGACTGCTTCAATGATAATTCCAACCCAAACGAACTGGAATAAAAGTATAATTGCAATAGAAGCTGGTACAGTTTTTAAAGAAGCGTAATAAAAAATTCCAGTAAAACTTGCAGACGTTCCTGCGACGAATAAAATTAACATTTGTTTTAGTGGAACACGATGTCTAGAAAATAGAAGTGTAATAGCAAGTAAAATAATCCAACCGAACAAATACTGGCTACCAATTACCTCTCCAAGTGAAAACCCTTCTGCATATGCAAGTTTAACAAAAATAGCTAAAACCCCATAACTACACGCTCCTAATAAAACTAAAAGAGAATAACGAAGCATGAAAAATTCCTCCCATCTATATGAAATTGTTCCGTAACGGACATATATAACTAGAGGGAAGTATACAAAATTAAAAATGAAGGGTCAAATGAAAGAAAAGTGCAAAATTTTATAGAATAATAATAAAAGTATGATATTTATGCATAATCTTGAAATTAATAATAATTAAAGTATTGTAAAATCAGCTTTATGTTGTATAAAGACAGCATTTGAAAAAAATTTTTTAAGGCCAATAGGTGTGAAGTCAATTGTAATGTGCTAATCATTTGAGAAACTGTGGAACCTTTGTTATGTTAGTAACAATTAGAAAGAGTTTCATAATTCAATTGAGATTTTTCTATATAATAGAAGGGAATGAAAACGTTTTATTAGAAAATGTGTGAAAGGGTAGTTTTTCTTATTGTCATGTTGGAAAAGTGAATTCATGAAATGTCCATAGTATTTTCAATTGTTTTTGCTACAATATTGAAGAGGAGAGGAGTGGAATAATGCAAGATATTAGTATTTTTTTAGCGTTTGGAGCTGGGTTCTTATCATTTATATCCCCATGTTGCTTACCGCTTTATCCGGCATTTTTATCATACATAACAGGTATGTCGGTTTCTGAATTGAAAGAAGAAAATGCAATGCTTCGCAAAAGAAGTATGATACATACAGCGTTTTTCTTACTTGGTTTTTCAATTATTTTTATTGCAATTGGATTTGGTACAAGTTTTATTGGAGGCATCTTTACAAATTATAAAGATTTAATTAGACAGTTAGGCGGTATATTTATCATCGTGTTTGGTCTTATTATTGTCGGTGTATTTAAGCCGAAGTTTTTAATGCAAGACCGTAAATTTACGTTTAAAAATCGTCCGAGTGGTTATTTTGGTTCAGTTTTAATTGGATTGGCTTTTGCTGCTGGATGGACACCTTGTACTGGACCTATATTAGTGTCTGTAATTGGATTAGCTGCAACAAATCCAGAATCGGCAATGATTTATATGATTGCTTACATACTTGGATTTGCTATCCCGTTTTTCCTACTTTCATTCTTTATTACGAAAATGTCTTGGATTAAAAGAAATAGTATGAAATTCATGAAGATTGGAGGATACGTTATGATTGTCATGGGTATCTTCCTATATTTTAACTGGATGACGAAAATTATCGTATATTTCTCAAGTTTATTTGGTGGTTTTACCGGTTTTTAGTATTATTCTGTGAAAATGTTGGAAATACTAACGGAAAAGCATATAATAAAATTATATTTTGCATATAGCCACAAAAAAGGATGAGAAAATATGAACATAGTTCTGTTATCAAGTATCGTTGCTGTTTGTATGGCTGTCGGTGCGATGTTTATTCGTTTAAAAGCAGCTAAGAAACCTGCAACATTGAAAAAAATTATACTTCCCCCATTTTTTATGAGCACGGGAGCGTTGATGTTTGTTTTTCCTGAATTTCGATTAACTCCAGCAGAAATGTTAGAAGCAATTGGCGTCGGTTTGTTTTTCTCTATTTTTCTTATTAAAACATCTAAATTTGAAATTAGAGGACAAGAGATTTATTTGAAGCGTTCAAAAGCATTTGTTTTTATACTAATTGGATTACTTGTCGTGCGGATTGTATTTAAAACATACTTAAGCCAATCTCTTGATTTAGGACAACTTAGTGGCATGTTCTTCTTACTGGCGTTCGCGATGATTGTGTCATGGAGAATTGCAATGTACCGTTCCTTTACGAAATTACAGAAGGAAATGGAAAAAGAAGACGGTTTTTATAATGAAAAAGATATGAAGTTAACGTAAAGAGTGTTATATGTATAAAGAAACAACGTCTGATTAGACGTTGTTTTTTGTTAATCACTGAAAGGTAACTTCCTCAATTCTAGTTGTGATGTATAAATTGTCGACCATCGAAGAAGCAATTTAAGTTTGACGTTATGAATGGACCGATATAAGGAATACTATTTGGTTTGAAGTTTTATCACCGGTAATTGGTGGCTAAGTTAGATTAGGTTGGATCGTATAGGAGACGTTCCTTCATTAACAATTACTCCACTTGATGGTACTGATACAACATGAAAGTGGAATGTTAATGACGAAATTTCGCTTAGCTTAAGTGTCTTGAGCCGAATCTAATATTGCAAATATAAATGCAACAGGATGAATTGCTGCGAATACAACATATACCTCTGTAAATATTACAGGTACTGGTGATACGATTTATACGAGTGCTGTAGGGTTACAGATAGATTTAGCGAAAGCGAGATTAATTGCTACAAAATCAGTAACTGTAAGTTGAGCTTATAAAAAAGATTGCTATAAAATAGCAATCTTTTTTATAAGGAATAATGGGCTTACTTTGCAAGTAAAGTTTTATAGTTAGAATAATCAATCTCTTTTTCTTGTAGTTTCTTAATTAAAAATTTATGATCGCGCTTCGGTGTGGCAACGATATATCCTTGTATGATTAAATCTTGTGTAATTTTTGGAGCGTTTTCCTTTATTGCAAGTTCCCCAATTTTACCGGCAATTTTTGACTTAGCAACATCGCGAAATAATTCCGGAACGGGACTTACTAGTTCTTCTAACAATTGTTTTTGTTCGTCAGCCCATAAGTGTCTTGTTTTATTAATATAGTGATCTTCCCAATCCAAAATGGACATACCGTCTTCTTTTGGCAACCGTTTTAGGAATTTTCTGAACATGAAATATCCACCAATGGACATAAGCCCTAATAATACAACAGTCCAAACGACTATAAACCAACTAAACCATCCTTCAAGCAATTGTATGCCCTCCTTTAACGAAAGCAATATTTTGTATTTTATTTATATTATAAGCAATGAGATTCATAGAAAGCAAGAACGCTTGATCATTTTGACCAAGCGTTGTGATTTAAACGAAGTATAGTTGTTCAACACATAAAATATCATTGTCATTTTCTACATATTCAATGATGAGTGTGCCAACTTTACGATCTTTATCTTCAGTTGTGAAAATAGAGTAAGAAGTAAAACGTGTTGTTGATAGGCCGCTTATATGTGTAGGTAAAGGAATGTAGTCGTTATCGCGGAAGAATTCCATCAGTTCAATATCTTCAAATTCTTTTCGGTCAACTTGTTTGTTTGTATAGCGGCGTTGAAGTTGTTTTAAAGATGCATTCCAAGAAATTGCTTTTGTGTCGTATACCATTGTTCTATCTCCTTACTGTATGTAATTATTAAGAACATACGTTCTAATCTAGTATACTCTTTTTATAAGAAAAGGGAAAGCAAAAAATAATGTAAGCTTGGATTTCCAAGCTTACATTATTTTGCGTCCGTCATAATCTCTATTTTTTATTATAAGTTAGATAAGAATAAGAAACAAGATGATATATATCTTGTTGATAGTTTTCAAAATTCTGTTTATTATTTATGTAATACAGTACAAGGGAATGAGAGGGATGACATACGTAATTTCACTCCAAGGACCGATGGCAAGTGGGAAAACAACATTGGCAAAAAGGTTAGAGCAATATGAGCTTTCAATTATATACGAAAATCCATATCCAATTGTAGAAAAAAGAAAAGAATTACATTTAGATATGAACTCAAAAGAGGGGTTTATTACAAATCAAAAAATGTTTATTGAAGCAAAAATAAAAGAGTTTCAAAATGTGAAAAGCTCAGTCGTGATTTTTGATCGTGGACCAGAAGATATTGAATTTTATACACTCTTTTATCCGAAGATGATAGGGAAAGAGTGGGGTATAGAAACAGAATTAAAAGATGAATTGTATAAATTAAGAGAATGCCGTTCGGATGCAATTTTTTATTTAGATGTTTCGAAAGAGAGTTTGTATGATAGGAGAAATAATGATAGGACAAGAAATCGAAGTACATTTGAGGAACAATTTAAATTAGTAGAAGTTGAAAAAGAATGGTATAAACAATTTCCCGTAACTTATGTGGACACTAATATATTATCAGTGGACGAATTAGAGGCATATTTTATAGGGTGGCTAAGGGAGAAAAGGCTATGAAAAAAATATTATTATTCGTATACCCGACATTTGCAGAGTTTGAAATAACGGTAGCAACAGCATTGCTGAAAAAGAAATATGAAATCATTACAGCGGGTTTAACAAAAGAAATGATTATAAGTGAAACAGGCTTACAAGTACAGCCGCATATAGAATTAAGTGAAGTGCGTGTAGAAGAATATGAGGGGATTATCATTCCGGGCGGAGATGAAATACATATGAAAGAGGCGAAACTGCTTTTTTCAGTTATTCGTCAATTTTCTGAGCAAGGAAAATTAGTGGCAGCGATTTGTGCTGGACCGTATGCGTTAGCAAGGGCAGGTTTACTAAAAGAAATCTCTTATACAGTGACCATAGATTATCAAAAATTAGATTGTTTTCCAGTAGAAAATTTTGTGTATACAGAAGTTGTACAGCACGCAAATATTATTACAGCACAAGGACATGCATTTGTGCCATTTGGACTAGCGATTGCCTCCTATTTTGGAGTAGTGAATGAACATAATACAAATTTTTATAGTGGAAAGGGCAATATAATGATGGAGAATCTTTTACCGGAAAACGTGTAAAAGCTAGCGAATGCTAGCTCTTTTCTTTTTTACATCGATAAATCACTAACGTTTTCGGATCGCGCCATATACCGTTATGAAATGATAAATCATTTTCTATTTCTTCTTTTAGCCATTCCTTCATTTCGGTGTGAAGGGACATATTATCAGGTATATTCAACGACGGGAACATGCTAGAAATATAGTTAACGATTGGAGTGGCATGATGAAAAACAAGTGCATTATGAATAATTGTTTCTTCAACAGTTGAAAAAACAGAGTGTAATAGATCTTTAGCATTTTCTAAACAAAATGGAGCTACTGACGGTGATGTTTTTGGTAAATCAAATGTGACTAACATTTTGTTACACATTTCATCTATACGAGGTAATGAAACTTTAGAATTTGTTGTAGCTAAAAGGGCGCCGCCAGGACGAATTATCTTATGGAATCCTTGAATAGTTTTTTCGACATCTTTCATGTGGTATAACATATGCCTTGCGATTAGCAGGTCATAACAATTAGCTTCGAAAGGAAGTTTACTAGCGTCACCGAGTTTCCATTCAATCATATTATTCGTTATAGCAGCTTCAGAAAGCATAGTTTCGGATTGATCAAAACCAGTTAGATGTCCTTTATGACCATTAGTTTGCAAAAGGGAAAGAAATTTTCCGTTAGCACACCCGACCTCTAATATTTTTTCTTCCCCTTGGAGTTGTAAATGTTCAATGACGACTTCATCTACATTCACTTGTTTTTCTTCGTAATGTTTATGCGTATCGATACGTGTTTGTAAATGGTTACTTACGTTGTATTGGCGTTTTACATCATTCATTTTTTCACATTCCACCTTTATGCAAAATTGCTGAATCGCATGTGTTAATACATCTGTTTTATTTAAACCTTCGTAATGGAGTGCGTCTTCAAACCTTGTAAGTAATTTTTCTTCAATTCGAAAATGAATATCTTTTCGCTTCGCCACTGAAATTTCGCCCCTTTGCATCTGTTAGTGAGACTATAGCACGTCTGAAAAAAATCTGTAAATAAATTGTGTACACAAGTACAAGTATGAGAGGGATAAAAAATTGCTTGAATAATATTTTAAACTATTGACGATTTAACCGTTTTCATATATTCTTAAATTAAGTAATATTCAAATAATTCAAAAGAAATGAGAGAGTCACATGCTTCTTCAAGGAACACATCGAATTGGTCGTATGGCCATGCTGTTGGCACTTGCGGATGAGAATGAAAGTCCCGTATTATCTATTCCGAAAGGTTGGAAATATTGTACTGGGAAAGTTGGTTCTATGAATTCGCAAAAAGTAGTAGCAGCAATGGAAACAGCGGCTAAGAGCAACCGAGTTATTGAAACAGATGTTTACAGAGAAACACATGCACTTTATCATGCAATTATGGAAGCTTTGTACGGAGTGACGAGAGGTCAAATTCAGTTAGCAGACGTTCTTCGTACAGTAGGACTTCGCTTTGCGATTGTGCGCGGTACACCATACGACGGAAAAAAAGAAGGCGAATGGGTTGCTGTTGCACTTTATGGAACGATTGGTGCACCTGTAAAAGGATCTGAGCATGAGGCGATTGGTTTAGGAATTAATCACATATGATTTGCCCATAGTCTATTAGTTAGAAGGGGGCCTTATTTTTTAGGACAGAAGTCTGTCTTAAAAAGATAAGGTCCCCTTTTGCCTTTATAAGGAGGAAAAAGAATGATTACGTTAACAGGACACACATTGACAGTTGAAGAAATGAAGAGGTTGTTACTTGAAGGTGAAGGTGTAACAGCTTGCCCAACTAGTATGCAAAAAGTGGCAGAGTGCCGCGAAGTTGTCGAGAAAATTGTAGAGGACGGAAAAGTCGTTTACGGTATTACAACTGGATTTGGAAAGTTTAGTGATGTACTTATTCAAAAAGATGATGTAAAAGCACTTCAACACAACTTAATTCAGTCACATGCGTGCGGAATAGGCGATCCATTCCCTGAAGAAGTATCACGCGGTATGTTGATTTTACGAGCTAATACGATGTTAAAAGGAGTATCGGGTGTTAGACCACTTGTTGTAAACATGCTTCTTGAGTTTGTAAATCGTAAAATTCATCCAGTCGTTCCGCAACAAGGATCACTAGGAGCGAGCGGTGATTTAGCACCTTTATCTCATCTTGCTCTCGTTTTATTAGGTGAAGGTGAAGTGTTCTACAAAGGAAAACGAGTTCATGCGATGGTTGCTCTTACAGAAGAAGGACTTGAACCTATTGAACTTGAAGCAAAAGAAGGTCTTGCGTTAATCAATGGTACGCAGGCAATGACAGCGCAAGGGGTTCTTTCTTATATAGAAGCTGAAGCAAGTGCTTATCAATCAGAATTAATTGCATCGATGACAATGGAAGGATTACGCGGCATTATTGATGCATTCGATGAAAATGTTCATAAAGCGCGTGGTTATAAAGAGCAAGTCGAAGTGGCAAGCAGAATTCGTGATATTCTTCATGATAGTAAACTTGTGACAAAACAAGGAGAACTTCGTGTACAAGATGCATATTCACTTCGTTGTATCCCGCAAGTTCACGGTGCTTCTTGGCAAGTTTTAAATTATGTGAAAGAAAAATTAGAAATTGAAATGAATGCAGCAACAGATAATCCACTTATTTTTGATGGCGGTGAAAAAGTAATCTCTGGTGGTAATTTCCACGGACAACCAATTGCATTTGCAATGGACTTCTTAAAAGTAGGGATGGCGGAGCTTGCAAATATTTCAGAGCGCCGTATTGAACGCCTAGTAAATCCGCAATTAAATGACTTACCACCATTTTTAAGTCCAGAACCAGGACTTCAATCAGGTGCCATGATTATGCAATATGCAGCGGCTTCACTCGTTTCAGAAAATAAAACGTTAGCTCATCCAGCGAGTGTAGATTCAATTCCGTCTTCAGCTAACCAAGAAGATCACGTAAGTATGGGAACAATCGCTTCACGTCATGCGCATCAAATTATTCAAAATGCAAGACGTGTTCTTGCAATTGAGATGATCTGTGCGATGCAAGCAGCAGAATATCGCGGAATTGAAAACATGAGTACAGTTACAAAAACGTTCTATCATCAAGGTCGTCAGCAAGTGCCTTCTATTACAAATGACCGTATATTCTCAACGGATATTGAAAATATCGCGCATTGGTTAAAAACGAATTATTCAATAAAGGAAAGATTGGATGTAAATGCAGCACTATAAAACGAGAAAAGGGAGAGATTGAAATGGAAAAAGTACAACAAACAATTCGTGCGGCAAGAGGTACTGAGTTACAAACGAAAGGATGGGTTCAAGAAGCTGCACTTCGAATGTTAATGAACAATTTAGATCCTGAAGTAGCTGAAAAACCAGAAGAATTAGTTGTATATGGCGGAATTGGCCGTGCAGCTCGTAATTGGGAAAGCTACCATGCAATTGTTGATTCATTAAAAACGTTAGAAAACGATGAAACGTTACTTGTTCAATCAGGAAAACCGGTAGCAATTTTTAAATCACATGAAGATGCGCCTCGCGTTCTTTTAGCGAACTCAAACTTAGTACCGAAGTGGGCGAACTGGGATCACTTCCGTGAACTAGAGAAAAAAGGTCTTATGATGTACGGACAAATGACAGCGGGTAGCTGGATTTACATTGGGACACAAGGGATTTTACAAGGAACATATGAAACATTTGGTGAAGCGGCACGTCAACATTTCGATGGTTCATTAAAAGGTACTGTAACGATTACTGCTGGTTTAGGTGGCATGGGTGGCGCACAACCGCTTGCTGTAACGATGAACGGCGGTGTTGTAATTGCTATTGATGTAGATAAGCGTAGTATCGATCGTCGTATTGAAAAGAGATATTGTGATAAGTATACAGAATCATTAGAAGAAGCATTGGCTATTGCAAACGAATATAAAGAGAAGAAAGAGCCTATTTCAATTGGATTATTAGGTAATGCAGCAGAAATTTTACCTGAGTTAGTAAACCGTAATATTATCCCTGACTTAGTTACGGATCAAACTTCTGCCCATGATCCATTAAACGGTTATATTCCAGTAGGTTACACAGTAGAAGAAGCAGCGAAGCTTCGTGAAGAAGATCCAGAACGTTACGTACAATTATCAAAAGAAAGTATGAAAAAACATGTAGAAGCAATGCTTGCAATGCAAGAAAAAGGCGCGATTACATTTGATTACGGAAATAACATTCGCCAAGTTGCTTTCGATGAAGGATTAAAAAATGCTTTCGATTTCCCGGGATTCGTTCCAGCATTTATCCGTCCATTATTCTGTGAAGGAAAAGGACCATTCCGCTGGGTAGCACTTTCTGGTGATCCAGAAGATATTTATAAAACAGACGAAGTTATTTTACGCGAGTTCGCGGATAATGAGCATTTATGTAATTGGATTCGTATGGCACGTCAGCAAGTTGAGTTCCAAGGTCTTCCATCACGTATTTGTTGGCTTGGTTATGGCGAGCGTGCGAAATTTGGCCGCATTATTAATGAAATGGTGGCTAATGGTGAATTATCAGCACCGATCGTTATCGGCCGTGACCATTTAGATTGTGGATCAGTAGCATCTCCAAACCGTGAAACAGAATCTATGAAAGACGGTAGTGATGCAGTAGCAGACTGGCCAATTTTAAATGCATTAATTAACAGTGTAAACGGTGCAAGCTGGGTGTCTGTTCATCACGGTGGTGGCGTTGGTATGGGTTATTCACTTCACGCTGGAATGGTTATCGTTGCAGATGGAACAGAAGCAGCGGCAAAACGTATTGAACGCGTATTAACTTCTGACCCTGGTATGGGTGTTGTTCGTCACGTTGATGCAGGCTATGACTTAGCGGTTCAAACTGCGAAAGAAAAAGGCGTTAACATTCCAATGATGAAATAAGGAGGAAGAAACATGCTGGACACTTTACTAATAAATATCGGTCAATTACTAACAATGGATCAAGAAGATGGCTTGTTAAGACGGGAAGCGATGAATACGCTTCCTGTTATTGAAAACGGTGCGGTTGGAATTGAAAATGGTGTAATTACTTTCGTTGGAACAGCGGAAGAAGCTAAAGGATTACAAGCGAAAGAGGTTATTGATTGCGGTGGGAAAATGGTTTCTCCTGGTCTTGTTGATCCGCATACTCATCTTGTATTTGGTGGATCTCGTGAAAATGAAATCGCGCTAAAACTACAAGGAGTTCCGTACTTGGAAATTTTAGAACAAGGTGGAGGTATTCTTTCAACTGTAAATGCAACGAAACAAGCGTCGAAAGAAGAACTTGTTCAAAAAGCTAAATTCCATTTAGACCGTATGCTATCTTTCGGAGTTACAACTGTAGAAGCGAAGAGTGGTTACGGATTGGATGATGAGACAGAATGGAAACAATTAGAGGCAACTGCACAATTACAAAAAGAGCATCCAATCGATTTAGTTTCAACATTTTTAGGTGCTCATGCAGTTCCGAAAGAGTACAAAGGAAAATCGAAAGAATTTTTACAATGGATGCTAGATCTATTGCCAGAAATGAAAGAGAAGCAATTAGCTGAGTTCGTTGATATTTTCTGTGAAACAGGTGTGTTCTCTGTAGAAGAATCAAAAGAATTTTTATTAAAAGCGAAAGAGCTTGGCTTTGATGTGAAAATTCATGCAGATGAAATCGACCCTCTTGGTGGTGCGGAAGCAGCGGCTGAAATTGGTGCAGCATCAGCGGACCATTTAGTTGGCGCTTCTGATAAAGGAATTGAAATGCTTGCGAATTCTAATACAGTAGCAACTTTATTACCAGGAACAACTTTCTATTTAAATAAAGAAAGCTTCGCACGCGGCCGCAAAATGATTGATGAAGGTGTTGCAGTTGCTTTAGCTACAGACTTTAACCCAGGTAGCTGTCCAACTGAAAACATTCAGCTTATTATGAGCATTGCGATGCTGAAACTGAAAATGACACCAGAAGAAGTTTGGAATGCGGTAACAGTGAACTCATCTTATGCCATTAATCGAGGCGATGTAGCTGGGAAAATTAGAGTTGGTCGTAAGGCGGATTTAGTTTTATGGGATGCTTATAATTACGCTTACGTACCGTACCATTACGGCGTAAGTCATGTAAATACAGTATGGAAGAATGGGAATATCGCATATACAAGAGGTGAACAATCGTGGAGCACGGCCACTATTTAAAGAAAAATGCAAAGTTTATCGATCGTGAAGTGACGAAGTGGAGCGAAATGATTAAAAATTGGGAGGAAGGTGTGGAAATATTCGGTGCTGCCTTAATTGGAGCGCCCCTTTCTAAACCATCTATTAGTCATTCAGGAGCATGTTTTGCACCAAAAACAATTCGTTCAATGTTGGATGCATATAGCACGTACGCAATTACAGAAGAACACGATATGAAAGAAAGTGTTCTTCATGATTGTGGTGATATTACGATGCATGTGACAGATATAAAAGAGAGTCATAACCGAATTGCGAAAACAGTTGGTCACTTGACGAAAGTAAATCCGAAAATGATACCAATCGTTCTTGGTGGTGACCACTCGATTAGTTTTCCGAGTATAACTGGTTTTGCAAATAGTAAAGGGAAGATCGGTATTATTCAATTTGATGCCCATCATGATTTACGTAATTTAGATGATGGTGGTCCATCAAATGGTACACCGTTCCGTAGTTTGCTAGAAAATGATGTGATTACAGGAAAACAGCTCGTTCAAATTGGGATTCGTAATTTTTCAAATGCACGAGCGTACCATGAATATGCAAAAGAGCATGGCGTGACAGTGTATACAATGAAAGATGTAAGAGAGCGAAAAATAAAAGATCTTATTTCAGAAAGTATTGAAGTATTAAGAAAACAAGATGTGACTTCTATTTATATTTCTCTTGATATGGACGTACTAGACCAAGCGTTTGCGCCGGGCTGTCCAGCAATTGGCCCTGGTGGGATGGATAGTACAACTTTACTTGATGCAATTGAATTCCTTGGTAAAGAGCCACTCGTTCAAGGGATGGATATAGTAGAGATTGATCCAACTCTTGATTTTAGGGATATGACGAGTAGAGTAGCTGCGCAAGTGATTATGAGTTTTCTTTTAGCGCGAGAAACGATTAGTAAACAGGTTAGTATATAAGCGAAGGATCGTGTGTGAAGTTTTGAAGCAACCGTTTTTGTCATTATATAAAAATACATCGCTACTTATATGTAGTGATGTGTTTTTTTTGTTTTACAAGGTATATAAAATTGGAGAAAATGGGTGTAGAAATGTAACAAAATCGCGGGTTTTTTAGTGTTTCTGTACAGCCTGAATTTTTATGTGTAAATAAATTGACATAGAAAATAATTTTGTGATATTATAAAAATTTTGCTAAAAAAATAAATGTGTGTTAAGATTGAGAAGGTTACCATATATGGAGGTGGATTATTTGTTTCAAATTGGCGATAACATCGTTTATCCAATGCACGGAGCAGGTATAATTAAAGCCATAGAAGAAAAGGAAATCTCAGGAGAAAAAAGACAGTATTATGTTATAAAAATGTCGGCTAGTAATATGGAAGTAATGATTCCTATGGGGAAAATATTGAGTTCAAATATACGACCAGTTACAGATATAAAGGCATTAACAAACATAATAGATATTTTTCAGCATGGGGAATCAGATAGATTACTTACGTGGAAACAAAGGTATAAATTGAACACTGATAAAATAAAAACGGGTAAAATACAAGAAGGTGCTGAAGTTGTACGTGATTTATTACGTATGCAGAAAGAAAAAGCACTTAATGCAAGCGAAAAGAAAATGTTAGATAACGCACATGAATTTTTGATTAGTGAGCTGGGATTAATTGAAGGTATCACAGAAAATCAAATAAAAAGCTTTTGTTAAGATTCATTGTAGATAATGTATTACATCCCAAAAAAGATCTTGAATTTTTTGGGAATATAATTATAGAAAATCAATCATTTCAAAGACATTCAACTCTTTCAAACCACTTTTAGAGCATTAACCTCTTTTGTTATTACTACAATTTAATCCATTTTTATTTTTTAATTTCTTTTACGAATGTTCGAAGTTTAATTAAATAACTCGATAAAATAGTTACTTGATTTTTGCAATCCTGATTCACACTGGCACGGACGAGGAGCCGTAAGGATGAAAGAGAGGTAGGGCTTTCATTGTTTTAGGTATATAAGTTATTATTTTTAGAAGAATACTGAACCACTCCCACTTCTATTGTTAAGAGATTTTCCATATGTGAGGAGATAATAATTGTTTATTTTCTTTATTTAAAAGAGATAAACGAATTGTTAGCCTTATATGGTCAACTAAAAAAGGTTTCCTACTTAGGAAACCTTTTTAATTTTATTTATTCCATTTCAGGATATTTTTGTTTTGTTAGTTATCGGGAAAAAGTAAACAAATGTTACTCCATTACGATAATAGGTTTAATCGTTTTTCCTGTTTTAGAATCTTCAAATGCTTGAGCAATTTCTTCAAAAGAATAGAATTGTACAAACTTATCGAATGGGAATAGTCCTTTTTGATAGAAATTAATTAATTTTGGAATGAATAGTTGTGGTACTGCATCACCTTCAACTACCCCTTTAATTGTAATAGCTTTTACGACAATTTCATTTGTTACGTTTAAAGTTAAATCCTTTTTACCAACAGCAACAGTTGCCATTGTACCTTTTACTCGTAAGCATTGAATGGATTGCAGTGTAACAATATTTACGCCAGTTGTTTCAAATGAGTAATTAGCTCCACCGTTTGTAATTTCTTTAATTTTGGCAACTGGATCTTCGTTTAAGCTATTAATCGTGTGTGTAGCCCCTAATTCCTTCGCTAATTCTAAACGACTATCATGAATATCAATGGCAATAATTGTAGTACATCCAGCAATTTTAGCTGCCATTAAGCCACTAAGGCCAACAGCACCGGTTCCAAATACAACTAGGCTACTACCTGGTTTTGGCTGTAATGAATTTAGGATCGTACCGCTACCAGTCATAATTCCACAACCAAGTGGTCCTAATAAACGTATATCAACATCTTTTGGTACTTTTACAGCATTATTCTCATTAACAACGGCATGGTATGCGAATGAAGATTGGCCGAAGAATTGAGAAACGTCATTATTGTTAAGATCGTGTATAGGTGTTACATGGCGTTTGTTTTTTCCAGAGAAGTTTAATTCAATCATATTTTCGCAAGCGGCAGCATTACCATCTAAGCAATTTTCACAATGACCACAGTAAGAAAATCCAAGTACAACATGGTCACCAGGTTTAACCGATGTTACATTACTTCCCACTTTTTCCACGATACCAGAACCTTCATGTCCTAAAACAACTGGTTTTGGTGTTGGCATTGTACCGTCTAAAACTGTTGCATCTGTATGACATATACCCGAAGCGATAATTTTTACTAATACTTCATCGTCTTTAATCTCGTCTAAGTATACTTCTTGCATATTAAAATCTTTTTCAGGTGTAGAAACGATAGCTTTTGTTTTCAATGTTATCCTTCTTTCTAAAAGTTAAATAAGAAAAAATACTTTCAACTATCTAGGAGTCTTTTATTAGTTCCTAAAATTTCGTTGGTATAATTAAAAAACAAATGAATTATTGAAACCTCGTTAGTGTAAGTTTGAACATAGTACATTGGAAACAGGTTCTTTTTGGTTAGTAAATAGTTAAATAATTAATTACCAATATATTCTATAGTAATAAAACTAGAAAAAAAGAAAACATCCACTTAATAAGTATTTTCCTCATCCACTTACTGGACATTAGAATAAACAGTAGATTCTTGAATTTCAGAACCCTTAAAGTTAAAAACGGTTAGTTTTATTATACGAATATTTCTACGTAAGAGCGTATAAATTGACGTTACTATCTAAAAGTAAGTATGATGCGATTATAGTTAGATTTTTTTAGGGGGAAGAAAAATGACAAGTTCGAATAATAAAGCGGCAAGTATTTATGAAGGAACAAATATAAACGCTTGGGGGTCTTTTGAAAATATTGAAGAAACGAAGTTATTTCATCCGATTCAAATTGGATCTTGGTCTCTTCGTAATCGCATAGCGATGGCACCGATGACGAGATGTTTTGCAAATAATGAGACTGGAGTCGTTGGTGCTGACGTAGTCGAATATTACCGAAAACGTGCTGCTGATGGGATTGGACTAATTATTACAGAAGGAATTGTCATTAGCCCGAGAGCAAAAGGGAATCCAGGAGTACCAGGTATTTATACACAAGCGCAAGTCGATTCTTGGAAACCTGTTACAGAGGCAGTACATAAAGAAGGCGGAACGATTATTGCTCAAATATGGCATGTTGGACGTATGAGTCATCACGAAATAATTGGTGATCAAATGCCGCAAGCACCTTCTGCTATTGCTGCGGAGGGGAATGTTCCGCGTTTTCGTAAACCGTTTGATACACCAGAAGCAATGACAATAGAAGAAATAAAAGAAGTTATCGGTCAATATGCACAAGCCGCAAAGAATGCGATAGAAGCTGGATTTGATGGTGTAGAAATTCACGGTGCACACGGATATTTAATTGACCAATTTACTTATGAATTTGCGAATAAGCGTATTGATAAATACGGCGGTGACTTAAAACAAAGGTTAACGTTTATGAAAGAAGTTGTTCAGGCTGTAATTGAAGCAGTTGGAGCTGATAAAACGCTTCTTCGCTTCTCTGCCTTTAAAGGTGATAATCCTACTTATATGTGGGAACATCCTGAACTTGCAATTGAAACGTTTGTAAATATGTTTAAAGAAGTTGGATTAACGATGATTCACCCTTCAACGATGAATTATACGCAAGTTATTGCTGACGGCAAGAATTTTCATCAATTAGTAAGAAAGTATTGGGATAGTACTATCGTAGGAGTAGGTAATTTGAATCCGAAAGAGGCAGAAGAAGCACTGCAAGAAGGAACAATTGATGTAGCGGCGTTCGGAAGACCATTAATCGCTAATCCAGATTTTGTTCAGCGAATTAAAAATGCTGAAAGTTTGGTTGAATATGACGCGAAAGAGCATCTTGCTACGTTAGTGTGAATAAGGATAAAAAGAGAACACATGGAGTGTTCTCTTTTTATTATGGAATTTCATATATAGGGGGAAGCGGAATGAGTGAAGCGCTACTCATTATTATTAGTATATTGCTCTTTTTGATGCTACTTTTAATTGTCTTTTTTATCATTACATTTTTTATTAAAAAACGGACGCATCATTCTATATTAAAACTGCATCCATACTTAGGTAGAATGCGCTATTTACTCGAAAAAATAGGCCCGGAATTTCGGCAATATTGGTTTGATCATGATACTGACGGAAAGCCCTTTTCGCGCTACGATTTTCAAAGTGTTATGTTTCTAGCAAAATACCGTTCTGAAATACTTGGTTTTGGATCAAAACGAGATTTTGAGGAATCTGGCTATTATATTGCTAATACATTATTCCCCACATTAACAGATGAATTAAGTGTGAATCTCACGCAAGAACGTGAGGGGAAAAAATATATGATTCATAAAGAAGGGTTATTTTCAAGAAGAGAAAAATTGACAGCGGATACAACAAACCTTTGGTTGTATGAAGAAGAAGATGCAATTATAGTGGGCGAAAATCGTAAATATCCATGGAAACTGTATGGGATGTTTGGAGCGTCAGCGACATCTTACGGTGCGATTGGAGAAAATTATATTTTATCAGCTGGGTTTGGTGCAAAAATGGCAGGTGGTTCGTGGATTAATACTGGGGAAGGGGGCGTCATTCCAGAACATTTACATACGGGTGCAAATATCGTTGCCCAAATTGGTCCGGGATTATTTGGATACCGTGACGAGGACGGGAATTTTTCGATGAAGGAATTTATGGAGAAGGCGAAAGAAAGTAATATTAAAGCGTTTGAATTGAAATTTGGGCAAGGAGCAAAAATACGTGGTGGTCATTTAGAAGGACAGAAGGTAAATGAGAAAATCGCTTCCGTTCGGAAAGTACGAGAAGGAGAAACGATTAATTCGCCAAATCGTTTTTCATTTATTAGTAGTGCCGCAGAGGCTTTATATTTTATTCAAGATTTACAAGAAAACGGTGGTAAACCAGTGGGCATGAAAATTGTAATTGGTCAACAGAAGCCTTTGGAAGATTTATTAAAAGCAATGAAAGAATTAAACATCTATCCAGATTTTATTACAATCGACGGTTCAGAAGGTGGATCAGGGGCAACATATAAATCGATGGCAGATAGTATGGGGCTGCCGCTTATACCGGCATTACTTACATTTATTGATACAGCAAATCATTACGGTGTCAGGGATAAATTAAAGGTGTTTGCCTCCGGGAAATTAATCACGCCAGATAAAGTGGCGATTGCTTTAGCTATCGGTGCAGATGCCGTAAATTCAGCACGCGGATTTATGATGGCAAGCGGTTGTATTATGGCACTTCAATGTAATTCAGGGCAATGCCCATCTGGGGTTGCAACCACGAATCCACACTACCAAAAAGCATTAGATCCGTATGAGAAAAAATGGCGAGTAATGAACTATGTTATTAGTATGAGATATAGTTTGTTTTCATTAGCGGCAGCAGCAGGGGTAAAGAGCCCGCGCCATTTAACGAGAGAGCATATTGTGTTTAAAGATGAGATTGGGAAAGTAGTTCCACTTTCGGAATTGTTTCCTTCCGTAATTGGGAAGTGAATATGTAGCTGAACAAAAAATAATCAAAAAAGTCATACATTTGTATGGCTTTTTTGGTTATGGGAAAAGTAGAAATTTATTACATGGATGTTCCCGTTTTTCGGTTGCTCTTTTTCAAACAAATTATTTGATGGAGATGAGTTGTCAGAATATTGTTTTTGATGAAAAAATGAAACGATATCTGCATTGACAATAAAAACTAATTAGACTATAATAAATCTCGAATTCAAGATATTTTTTGAAGGATAGTCAAAATCATAAAATCAATATTTAAAATATAATCATAAGAACTGTAGTTTTTTTTGTGAATTATCTCGAATTCGAGATAATTTTTGAACTAAATGAAATGTGTTAGTTTTTTAGAGAGATACCTCAATTTTGTAAAAGATAGTATTGCGGATTGAACTTTATCATATGGACAAAATGAATAATGAATTTTAGCGAATAAACGTTTTTTGTAATGAAATAAAAAAAGGGGTGGAGAAAGTGGAAAAGAAAACGATGGGAATTCATCACATTACAGCAATCGTAGGTCACCCACAAGAAAATGTAGATTTTTATGCAGGTGTATTAGGATTGCGTTTAGTAAAACAAACAGTGAATTTTGATGATCCAGGTACGTATCATCTTTATTTTGGTAATACAGGAGGAAAGCCTGGAACAATTATTACGTTTTTTCCATGGGCAGGTGCTCGTCAAGGTATTATTGGGGACGGTCAAGTAGGCATTACGTCTTATGTCGTACCAAAAGGTACAATGGAGTTTTGGGAAAATAGATTAGAAAAATTCGACGTACCGTATACAAAAATGACTCGGTTTGGAGAACAGTATATAGAATTTGATGATCCACATGGTTTGCATATAGAATTAGTTGAAAGAGAAGAGGGCGAATTAAATAATTGGACTTTTGGGGAAGTTACGCCAGAAGTAGCAATTAAAGGATTTGGCGGTGCTGTTCTTTTATCTGCACAACCTCAAAAAACTGCTGAATTGTTAGAGCATGTTATGGGTCTTGAGAAAGTAGGAGAAGAGGGAGAGTTTATGCGGTTCCGTTCTTCTGCTGATATTGGAAATATTATCGATTTGAGATTATCAACAATTGGACGTGGGCAAATGGGTGTTGGTACAGTTCATCATATTGCTTGGAGAGCGAGTGATGATGCTGATCAATTAGACTGGAAAGAGCATGTGTCTCGCTTTGGATATGGTGTAACCCCTGTACAAGACCGAAACTATTTTAACGCAATTTATTTTAGAGAACACGGCGAAATCTTATTTGAAATTGCAACAGACCCTCCTGGTTTTGCCCATGACGAATCTTTAGAGACGATGGGTGAGGAGTTAAAATTACCGGATCGATATGAACAACATAGAAAACAAATTGAACAGACACTCTTACCATTTGAAGTGAGAAATCTAGATTAAAGTGATTGAAAGGGGAAAAGGAATATGATGAAACATGTTTTTCAAAAAGGAAAAGATACGTCAAAACCAGTGTTGTTATTGCTTCATGGTACAGGAGGAAATGAATTAGATTTATTACCGCTTGCAGAAAGAATTGATCGGGAAGCTTCTGTATTAAGTGTTCGTGGAAATGTATTAGAAAATGGGATGCCTCGTTTCTTCCGCCGATTAGCAGAAGGTATTTTTGATGAAGAGGATCTTGTTTTCCGTACGAAGGAATTAAATGAATTTTTAAATGAAGCAGCAAAAACATATGAATTTGATAGAGATAATATCGTAGCTGTTGGGTATTCAAATGGAGCAAATATTGCGGCGAGCTTATTATTCCATTACGAAAATGCATTAAAAGGTGCAGTCCTTCATCACCCAATGGTGCCTAGAAGAGGAATACAATTACCTAATTTAGCAGAGAAATTCGTATTTATCGCTGCTGGAACAAATGATCCAATTTGTTCACCTTCTGAGTCAGAGGAATTGAAGATGCTATTAGAAAATGTAGATGCTAATGTAACAATGCATTGGGAAAATAGAGGACATCAATTAACGATGAATGAAGTAGAGAAGGCAACAGAATGGTATGAAAAAATATTTTCACATGCATAAATAGTAGACTAAATCGAGTGTAAAATCATAAAGATTTTATACTCGATTTTTTTGTTGTAATTTAAGGGGTTAAAAGAGAATAGGAAAGTTATGTTAAAATATAAAGAAAATGTAGAATAATGGAGGGGGACTATTAGATGTCAAACTACGAAAATGAAGAAATGCTAACGGGAGGGAATGTCTCAAACGTATATCGTTCGGAAGATACTGTTCGACGAGAATTAAAGAAAGGCAGTACCCGAATTCATAAGCTATTAAACCATTTGGAAAACAAAGGTTTTAGTTATGCACCAAAGTTTTTAGGTATTGATGATAAAGATAGAGAGATATTATCATTTATTGAAGGAGAAGCTGGTAATTACCCTTTAAAAGAGTACATGTGGTCTAATGATGTTTTAAAAGAAATAGCGAAGATGCTCCGTCTTTATCATGATGCTGTGAGTGATTTCCCGTTATCAGATGATTGGAAACCGATGGATAATACTCCAAATAAAATAGAGGTTGTATGCCACAATGATTTTGCAATATACAACATTATTTTTAATAACGAAAAACCAGTAGGTATTATTGATTTTGATGTTGCTGGTCCTGGACCAAGACTTTGGGACATAGCCTATACTCTTTACACTTGTGTCCCATTAAGTAGAGTTTATTATAAGGAAACAGGTGCGGCGGTTTATTATAATTCATTACAGCATGCAGACCGCATAAAGCAAAGAGTTAAATTGTTTTTTGAGTCCTATAAAAGTGATGGCATCGCCGAGGATTATTTGGAGATGGTACTTCTACGATTAGAAGGATTATGTAAATACATGAAAAGAAAAGCACTAGAAGGCGATATGAACTTCCAAAAGATGATAGATGAAGGGCATCTTGAACATTATGAAAATGATATTCAGTTTATTCGTAAACATGGAAAAGAGTGGATTTAATAAAATAAATCGTATACAAAAATAAAGCTCAGAGTCATATAGGGACTTTGAGCTTTTTAACGTATTAGTGTAGATGTTTTCCACAATAACCCGACTACTTATAACAGATGTCTTTTACTATATTAATGTAGCATAGTTAAGAGTTTGTTACAGGCTGAGCTGTAGCAATCGGTAATTGGATATCGACAGTTGTTCCTATGTTTAATTCACTGGAAATGAATAATTTTCCGTGATGCTCTTGAATGATTTTATAGCACATCATTAAGCCAAGGCCAGTTCCTTTTTCTTTCAAGCTATAAAAAGGTTCGCCAAGACGAGCCATGCGCTCTTCAGGAATCCCACAACCTTCATCCATAATGCGTATTGAAACAAAATCATTTTCTAACGAAGCTGTTTGAATGAATATGTTACCACCAGCAGGCATCGCCTCGATTGCATTTTTTAATATGTTAATCAAAACTTGTTTTAATTGATTACTGTCACATTGAATGTCAGAAATATAATCGAAATGATCCATGATGATATGAACGCTATGCATAACTGCTGTTGGTAAAATAAAAGTTACAACTTCTTCAATTAATGTTTGTACGTTGCATGTATGAATAGATAACACTTGTGGTTTAGACATCGCCATAAATTGGCTTGTTATAGATTCCATTTGTGAAATCTCACTCAACATAACGTCCACATACCATTTATTTTCCTCATTTATTTCTGGATGTAATAACGTTAAAAATCCTTTTAATGAAGTGAGCGGGTTTCTAATTTCATGGGCAATTCCGGCTGTCAGTTGTCCTACTACTGCAAGTTTTTCGGATTTCCGTAATAACTTTTCAGTTTCTTTTAGTTCGGTAACGTCTCTTCCCATCACTATAAGACCTTTGCGTGAGCCATCAGGATGGAAGAGTGGGACTTTTGAAATGCTTAAAACTAAGTCGAAATCATTTCTATGTATAATAAATTCCTCTCCGTGAAGAATTTGTCCTTTTTGCCATGTTAGTTCATCGACTTCTTCACAATGCAAAAAAGATTCGCGGTATGCTTCGTTATATTGAATGAGTTCATTATCTTTTTTTCCATGATAAGGAACGTTATGGAAATTGAAACAAGAAAGCGCATAGTCATTCGCTTCAAGCCAGCGTCCTTCATGATCCTTAAAAATAACAAATGCAGGCATTGAATTCATTAATGTGCGTAATCGTTTCTCACTCTCTTGTAATACTTTCTCAATTCTTTCTGATTTTTCAAGGGGTTTCATAATGGCGTATACACCTGTTAAACGGTTTTTAACAAAAATAGGAACTAATTTTGTTACGACATCTAGTAAATATCCGTCTTTATGATAAATAGAGACGATATACTCTTTTTGATTGTCAGCTGCAGCATTTTTTATGTATTGTAGCACTTGATCAGAAATATGTGCTTCTAAAATAGAAGTGATTGTTTTTCGCTCTAATTCGTTAGAAGTATAACCTAATATTCTTTCCGCAGAGGGGTTAATATGTAAAATAACTCCTTCTAAATTCAATGAAATAATACTATCAGGGTTATGTTCAAAAAGAGATGCATACATTTCTGCTAAAGAACGATTTTGTATATGGTTTCGCAGGCGTCCAGATACGTTCGGATGACGCTTTTTTTGAGTAGATGAATATTTTTTACGACTCATAATATTTCCTCCGTACAATTAGCATCTAAAAAAGATGGATCTATTAATAACTATAATATAGGTGTGACGTTTATTTCTATAAAAAATGGAAATTACAGAATAAATTTTCTTTTTTTATTATTAGTGGAAGGTATAAAAGGTAGTAATAAGAGAATCTTATATTGCTTAATTAATTTTCTGTAAGTTACATGAATGTGTTTTCGTTATACGATTAGACTAGAAGAGGGGGAAGGAATATGAAAAATTATATTCAAGGAATTGATCATGTACAAGTAGCTGCGCCCGTAGGATGTGAAGAAGAAGCGCGAGAATTTTATGGTAATAAAATTGGAATGGAGGAAATTCCAAAGCCGGAGGAATTAAAGAAGCGTGGTGGGTGTTGGTTTAAGTGTGGAAATCAAGAGATTCATATCGGAGTTGAGCAAAACTTTAATCCAGCTAAAAAAGCGCATCCAGCTTTTTATGTTTTAAAAATTGATGAATTTAAACAAGAGTTAATAAAGCAAGATGTTGAAGTAATAGATGATCATGCGCGACCAGATATAATCAGATTTTACGTGTCAGATCCGTTTGGAAATCGAATTGAATTTATGGAAAATAAAAACTAGGTGAAGGTCCACCTAGTTTTTTTACACTTTTCTAAACAATCCTAATACTTCAACAGTCTCCGTAATATTAACGAATGCATGAGGATCAATTTCCGAAATCGTTAGTTTCATACTTGCTAATTCTTCACGTGAAACGACTGTCATAAGTACACGTTTTTTCTCGTTTGAATAAGCACCTTCACCATCAAGTAACGTAATTCCACGTACTACAGTTGAAAGAAGCTTTTTTTTCATTTCTTCTGCTTGATTTGTTACAATCATAAGTGTAACTTTACGATGTTTCGTATGAACGGCATCAATTACTTTACCAGTTACATAAATTGAAAGTAAGCTTGTAAGGGCAACATCCCAAGTGAAGAAAAATCCTGCAATGACAACAACAACAGTGTTTAATGCAATAAGGAATCCACCAAGTTTAATATCTCGCTTACGAGATAACAACATACCGATAATATCAAATCCACCAGTTGAACCATGGCAGTTAAAGACAAGACCAATACCAGCTCCGGCGATGACACCGCCAAATACAGATGATAAAAGTGGATCTGTTGCTACGACTTTTACTGGAACATAGTATAATGCAACAGATAATACAATTACAGAAACAACCGTGTTAAAAATTACTTTTTTTCCAAGACCTATGTATCCTAAAATAAGGATAGGTAAGTTCAATACAAAGTTAATAATACCTGTGTTTACAGGGGTTACAATCCCTAAAATAATAGCAATTCCGCCAATTCCACTACTTAAAATTTTATGGGGGATAAGGAAAAGATTAAAGGCAATTGCGATAATAATAGAACCAAAAATAACACCAAGAAATCTGACCATCTCTTTCCCATCCTTCACTAAATAATCATATTATTTCAAGATTATATATGAAATTGAAAGTTTTTTGGGAAAACAGTTTATTTTGGAAAATTAGATTAATCTAAATAGTTCGAGTGTTTGATAAATTGGGAGGGGATACAGATATGAAGATAGCGACGTATCAACAGAAGAGTCCTTTAAAACAAGAGTGTGAGGATTCATTTTTTTGTAATGAAGATAAAATGATTTACGGTGTATGCGATGGAGCAACACCGTTAGTTCCATTTTGTGATGAAGAAGGACATAATGGAGCATACATCGCTTCACATTTATTTGCAAGTCATTTTACTTCGCTACGAGAGATCAATAGTTTACAAGGTGAAGTTGCAAAGGCGAATGAATTATTGCAAAACAAGATGCTAGAGTACAAGGTTGATACGAGAAAAAAAGACCATCTGTGGTGTACATGTATTGCAGCAGTTCAAATAGAAGGCGATAAACTTGAATATGCACAATTAGGTGATTGTATGATCGTTGCAATACTTCAGGATGGAGCGATAAGAGTATTAACGAAAGATACAGTTAAGGGAATTAGTAAACGCGCAAAAAAGAAGAGGGAAGAGGATCGTAAAAAAGGATTACCAGTCCCGGAAGAACACGTTTTTCAAGATGTTCGGGAGCAGTTAAAATACAATCGCTATCTTGCAAATATGCCAAACGGCTATTCAGTTGCAAATGGGATGAAAGAAGCTATGGATTATTTACAATATGGTGAATTACAGGTAGCTGAAGTAAGTGGGATTTTTATTTGTTCAGACGGATTGTTTCACCCAGAATGGTCGTTAGAACAAACTTTAGCATATATAAGAAAGAATAGTATAAAAGAATATGTAGCAATCATTGAAAGGTTAGAAGGAGAAAATAGAATAAGACCAGATGATAAAACAGTTATTATGATCGATTTGTAAGAGGAGGATGTTCATATGGAAATTAAATGTGCAAATTTAACGTTTCAAAATGAGTTAGTTCCTTTAGAAAAAGTAAATAAACTGATTATCCACCATACGTCAGAAGATGGCTGGGATGTGTATAAAACTCACGAATTTCATCAAAAGGTAAGAGGATGGAGCGGGATTGGTTACAATTATTTTATTGAAGAAGATGGAACTGTAGTCGAAGGACGAGGTTTACATATTGGAGCACATGCGAAAGATAATAATAGTAATACAATTGGAATATGTATGACGGGAAATTTTGATAAATATGATCCAACTACTGCACAAATGAATTCATTATATTCTTTATGTAAAATGTTTATGAAGCAGTTTGCCATAGAGAAAGGGAATATACTCGGCCATAGGGAGTTAGAAGGGGTTACAAAAACTTGTCCAGGAAATCGCTTTTCTATGGTAGAGTTAAGAAAAGTATTATCTTAAATATAGAGGAGTAACTCATGATGATGAACATAAAAATACCGACTGATAAAAAAGAAGAGCTTGTAGCACAAATTCAGCAATTTTTCGTTGAAGAAGATTTAGATGAAATTGGACGTTTCCAAGCAGAACGTTTAATAGAGGAAATGATTAAATTAGTTGGACCATTTGCATACAATCAAGCAATTGGAGATGCAAGAAAGCTTGTAAGTGAGAAATTAACGAATATTGAAGAAGACTTGTATGTGTTAGAGAAGAATGAAGGGAAATAAAAAAAGACTAGAAATTCTAGTCTTTTTTTATTTGATTAGCAGAAAAAAACATGGAGAAAACACGGAAAGGACATTGGAAGTACATCTTTTGTTTTTAGAATATTCTTAGTTTTAAAATATTTTAGAAAGGAAGATTGTAATGAGATTAACTCCAAGAGAAATTGATAAACTGCTGGTAGTTGTTGCGGCTGATTTAGCTTATCGACGAAAGGAGAGAGGGCTTAAGTTAAACTATCCAGAAAGTATCGCTATTATTACGTATGAAATTTTGGAAGGAGCAAGAGATGGTAAAAATGTAGCGGAATTAATGGAGCTTGGAAAAAATATTTTAAGTGCTGAAGATGTTATGGATGGTATTGCAGACATGATATCAGATATTCAAGTTGAGGCAACTTTTCCTGATGGAACAAAATTAGTAACTATTCATCAACCAATTCATTAAAGGAAGTGAATGTTATGATTCCAGGGCAATATATCCTTGCGAAAGAAGACATAGTATGTAATGGAAATAAAAAAGAAACGAAAGTTAAGGTGTTAAATCAGGGAGATAGACCGATTCAAATTGGATCCCATTACCACTTTTATGAAGTGAATGAGGCGTTAAAGTTCAATCGTAGTGTAGCAATTGGACAACATTTAAATATTCCAGCGGGTACAGCGGTAAGATTCGAGCCTGGGGATGAAAAAACGATTGAATTAGTTCCGTACTCAGGGAAGCAAGAAGTATATGGATTTAAAAATAAAGTGGATGGCGATATTGAATCTTATAAAAAAAGAGGGAGATAGCATGAGTTTTAAGATGTCACGTAAACAATATGCTGATTTATATGGTCCAACTACAGGAGATTCTATTCGTTTAGCGGATACACAATTATTCGCACATATTGATCGAAATTACACCGTATATGGTGATGAAGCTGTCTTTGGTGGAGGAAAATCAATTAGGGATGGTATGGGACAAAATTCGCAACTTACAAGGGAACAGGGTGTTGTGGATGTTGTTATTACGAATGCAATTATTATTGATTATACAGGAGTATATAAAGCGGATATTGGTATAAAAGATGGAAAGATTTCAGCAATTGGTAAGAGTGGTAATCCTTCAGTTATGGATAATATTGATATCATCATTGGAACATCAACGGAAGTAATTTCTGGCGAACGAAAAATCGTTACAGCTGGAGGTATTGATACACACGTGCATTTCATATCCCCACAACAAATTGATACAGCATTAGCTTCAGGTATAACAACTTTAATTGGTGGAGGAACAGGACCGGCAGAGGGTACTAAGGCAACTACAATAACGCCTGGATCTTGGAATTTAAGAAAAATGCTAGAGGCAGCAGAAGCTTTTCCTATAAATATTGGGTTTTTAGGGAAAGGAAATAGTTCAAGTTTACCTGCCCTGGAAGAACAAATATTTGCAGGAGCTATTGGATTAAAAATTCATGAAGATTGGGGAGCGACTTCTTCAGCAATTAATCACTCGTTACAGATTGCTGATAAATATGATATTCAAGTTGCTATTCATACTGATACGTTAAATGAATGTGGTTTTGTGGAAGAAACGATAAAGGCTATTGATAATCGTGTTATTCATACGTACCACACTGAAGGGGCTGGTGGTGGGCATGCACCAGATATTATAAAGATTGCTGCACTGAATAATATTTTACCTTCTTCAACGAACCCGACCTTGCCATATACAGTGAATACGTTGGATGAACATTTAGATATGCTCATGGTATGTCATCATTTAAAAGCAAATATTCCAGAAGATGTAATGTTTGCGGATTCAAGGATTCGAAAAGAAACAATTGCGGCAGAGGATATTTTGCAAGATTTAGGGGTTTTCAGCATGATTAGCTCTGACTCGCAGGCGATGGGAAGGGTTGGAGAGGTTATTATTCGCAATTGGCAAACCGCCGATAAAATGAAAAAGCAGATTGGTAGTTTAGAGGGAGATAAAGAGTATAACGATAATAATAGAATTCAACGCTATATAGCTAAGTATACAATTAATCCAGCTATTACACATGGGATTTCAGAATATGTCGGCTCTATTGAAGCTGGGAAATATGCAGACCTTGTAATATGGGATCCACAATTTTTCGGTGTTAAGCCAGATATGGTTTTGAAAAACGGGATGGTAGTGATGGCATTAATGGGAGACGAGAATGCTTCGATCCCCACACCACAACCATATTATGAAAAAAAGATGTTTGGTGCATATGGAAAAGCGGTACAGTCAAGTTCGATTACATTTGTATCTAAAGTAGCTTATGAGAATAATATTAAAGAAAAATTAGGTTTAAATAAAGTTGTATTACCTGTTAGAAATACGAGAGAGATTTCTAAGCAAGATATGAAGCTGAATAATGCAACACCAGAAATTGAAGTAGATCCGCAGACATATGAAGTTAAAGTTGATGGACAAGTTATTACGTGTGAAGCAGTAGATGTATTACCTATGGCTCAAAGATATTTTTTATTTTGATATAACGGAGGAGATAAAATGATTATTGAAAAAATTAATAACAACGTATGCAATATGAATGATTTTGCAAATACAAAAAAGCATCTTGATAGAATATTGATTTCTAGTGAGCTTTTACTAAAGAGGGTTCAGAAATTATATTCAGAATCTGGTTTTGAAATTGGGGTGTCTTTAGATAATGGAGAAACATTAAAGAACGGTGATATTTTATATGAAGATGAACATCGTATTGTATATATTGAAGTGTTACCAGAAGAGGTAATTGTAATTACTCCAACGTCAATAAAAGAAATGGGAATTATTGCGCATAACTTAGGAAATAGACATTTGCCAGCACAATTCGATGAAGGGTGTATGATTTTGGCGAACGACTACTTAGTAGAAGATTTACTCAAAAAGGAAGGTGTTCCTTATCAAAAAGAAAATAGAGTATTACCCAAACCGTTCAAGCATGCTTCACACAAACATATTTAACCTACTTAACCTACTCCAAATTAGTGATTCGAACTTCCCAACAGGAAGTTTTAGTCACTCTTTTGGATTAGAAACATTTATTCAAGAGGGACAAGTTACAAATAAAGGCGAATTTTTCAAATGGATTAATCGATATGTAAAAGTGCAATTAACACACACGGACGGCTTAATTTGCAAATATACTTACGAAGCCACTAAGAATAATGATGGAAAACAAATTACATTTTTAGATGATTTAATAACAGCACAAACATTGCCTTTTGAATGTAGAAGAGCAAATAGAATGATTAGTAAAAGTACTTCTAAACTATTGTGTGAACTGTTCTCATTTGCAAATTTAAATATATACAAAGAAGATGTTATGGGTAATAAATTACAAGGTCATCCGAGTATCGTATACGGAATATTAGGGGCGGAATTGAAAATGACAATAGAAGAAACGCTCTTAGTTTTCTTATATTCAAGTGTTGGAAGCATAATTCAAAATGGTGTGAGAGCCATTCCTCTTGGACAAA
Organism: Bacillus sp. AR13-1; assembly: GCF_008042285.1. Classification (NCBI taxonomy): domain Bacteria; kingdom Bacillati; phylum Bacillota; class Bacilli; order Caryophanales; family Bacillaceae; genus Bacillus; species Bacillus sp. AR13-1. The sequence goes on along the minus strand of NZ_QNUA01000001.1, from coordinate 46,878 downwards.
CAGATGGTCAAAAACTATTACAAGAATGCCATGAATTGATCTGTGAATCTATTGATAGAATTCAAATACTTTCATTAGAGAATTTTGGATTGAATGATCCTGAATTCGAAATAAATCAAATGCAACATGAAGATGTAAATGTAAGAGTCTTCATGTCATAGGGAGGAAAAATAAAATGATAAAACCTATTAAAATTGGTATTGGTGGCCCCGTAGGTGCTGGGAAAACAATGTTAGTTGAAAAGTTAACAAAATATTTAAATACAGATTATGAAATTGCAGCAATTACAAACGATATTTATACGAAAGAAGATGCAAAGATTTTATTGAAAACGGGTGTTTTACCAGAAGATAGAATTATTGGTGTAGAGACAGGAGGGTGTCCACATACAGCAATTCGAGAGGATGCTTCTATGAATTTTGAAGCAATTGAAGAGCTCATGATTAGACATAGTAATTTAGATATTATTTTTATTGAAAGTGGGGGTGATAATTTAGCTGCCACATTTAGTCCAGAGCTAGTGGATTTTTCAATTTATATTATTGATGTAGCACAAGGAGAAAAGATTCCTCGTAAAGGTGGACAAGGAATGATCAAATCTGATGTATTTGTGATTAATAAAACGGATTTGGCACCTTATGTAGGGGCTGATCTTGGAGTTATGGAGCAGGATACGAAAAATTACCGACATAATAAACCATATTTTTTTACAAATTTGAAGGATGAGGAAGGCTTACAGGGATTAATAAATTGGATGCGACAAAACATCATGTTAGAAGGATTGAAGAAATGAAAGCCCCTACAGGTGTCTTAAACATTGATGTGATGGAAAAGAGACATAAAACGGTACCTATTAAGGTTTATCATAAAGATGCCTTAAAAGTAACGCAGCCAATATATTTGGACGATTATGGTAGAGCATATTACTATATCATGAATTCTGGTGGAGGTTATTTAAAAGGAGACTTCTATTCTATAAATATAAATGTTCATGAAGATGCGAAAACATATATAACAAGCCAATCAGCAACGAAAGTTTACAAGACTCCAAATAGTTATGCTTTGCAAGAATTGAATGTTTATATTGGTGAAAATGCTGTTATGGAGTATTTACCAGATCCGTTGATTATGTACAAGGATGCAGCATATAAGCAAAAAACAAATATATATATGCAAAATAATTCTACATTGATTTTATGCGATTCAGTTACGCCTGGTTGGTCTCCAAATATGGAGAAGTTCACATACCAGTATTTTGATTCGCTAACAAAAATATATATGGAAAACAAACTTGTAGTTTACGATCATCTATTGTTAAACCCTTTCAAAGAGTCGTTAGATCAAATGGGAATATTAAATCAATATTCCCATTATGGTACTTTCATGGTTATTAATGAGAACATTACAAATGATTTAATTACAGCATTGAAAACTTCGCTTTCTAACACTAACAATATGAAGATTGGAATATCTTCTATGCCATGTAAAGGCTTTGTCATACGCATACTTAGTCATAATACAGAGGATATGGAGTCTATATTTTTTCAGTGTCATCGTTTTGTTAGAGAGAATTGTCTGCATGAAGAATTAACATCCTATCGAAAATATTAAGTAGGAGAAGGGGATACTATGACTAATGTGGGATTATTATTTGTCGGTGCAGTTCTATTTATGAATTCACTAGCAGCTTTTAAACTCATTGATAGCAAAAGTGTAGGGTACTTCAATTTATTTGTAGGGGCATTACAAACTTTGACACCATTATATTTATTATTTACAGGAAGTCAATCTAATGAGTGGACTATCCTATCTAATGGAACTATTTTTTTATTTGGTTTTACTTATTTATATGTTGGCCTTACGAATATATTAGAACTTGATTCTTCAGGTGTAGGTTACTATTCTCTTTGGGTTGCTATTATTGCAACGGTTATGGGAATAGCGAATCAATTACATGAGAGTGGAAGTCTACAAAGTACAATAATTTGGTTCTTTTGGGCGTTCCTTTGGTTTTTATTTTTCCTGCAAGATGGGTTGAAAAAGAAGATTCATATTTATGTAGGGATTGTTTGCTTCATTGAATCTTGGATTACTGCAACGATACCAGCCCTGTTAACACTTACAAATCATACAGGTATGTTAAATGATTTTGTAATTATTTTAGTGACTATTATAACGATTGTAGTTTTTATTATGGCACTTTTCTTTTTCAAGAGTATTCAATCTAAAGTAGAAAGGGTTAGTAACTATGTGGAAAAGTGAACTGAAAAAAGCAACTAATTTTTTTGTTATTATTATATTTCTTCATGTGCTTGGAATTCTCTTATTATTACCTGCACTGTATAAAGGCAATAGCATAATTGGAATGGCTATTATTGCATATTCTTTAGGATTGCGTCATGCGTTTGATAGTGATCATATTGTCGCAATTGATAATACTGTTCGGAAATTAATTGAAAAAGGTAAAAACTCACAGGGGGTGGGGTTTTACTTCTCATTAGGACACTCTACTGTAGTATTTGTGATGATCGTATTAATTGCTTTAATTGGAAAAACAGCAAAACATGGAATGGAGAGTTTTTCTACTATAGGCGGTATTATCGGCACAATTGTTTCTAGTACATTTCTTATTATTATTGGGCTTACCAATCTGTTGTACCTTATTAAAGTGTTACGAAGCCAAGAGGATAAGCAACCAGAAAACTTAGGATTTATATATCGTTTCACGCAGCGCTTATTTAGGTTTATTGATAGTCAAAAGCAATTGTATATGATCGGTTTTTTATTTGGGCTTGGTTTTGATACAGCAAGTGAAATCGGATTAATTGCTCTTTCTACAGTAACTGCAACAAGTCAATCTATCCCGCTTGTAAGTATATTTGCTTTTCCCATTTTGTTTGCTGCAGGAATGTCGTTGATGGATACATTAGATAGTACATTCATGAATACGAATTATAAGTGGGCAATGGAAAATAGTCGAATTAGAAATTCATATAACGTATTAATTACCTCAATATCTGTTATAACGGCTTTTTTAATAGGGGGTTATCAACTATTATCTTTACTTATTGAAAGCTATAATTTACAGGGACCGTTTTGGAATCTCATTCAGGTAGTTAATTTTGATTATTTGGGTATATGTCTTGTTGTATTCTTTATTATTTCTCTTATTGTTTTTGCTGTATGGAATAGAAATGCATTTAAAGAACCACTTACAAAGAGTATAGAGAAATAAAAATATACCGTGTGATATTTGGTTAATTATGTATATAAACTGAAATAAAAAACACGTTAGATGAAAATGCATCTAACGTGTTTTTTTATTATTTATGTTCCTTATATTCATGTGCTTTTTCTTTTATATTACCAACCGTATCTTTAGCAGTGCCTTTCATTTTATCCCATTTTCCCTCGGCTTGTAATTTTTTATTGTCCGTTACTTTCCCGACAACTTCCTTTACTTCACCCTTTACCTTATCAATAGCACCTTCTACTTTTTCTTTTAAACCATGATCATGTTTAGTCATACATTTCTCCTCCTTGTAGTTTGAGTAGAATTCTCTTTTCATATTGCAAGTTGAATGATGTATCTAGTAATAGCGTAACAAATTTAGTTTGAATATTCAAATGAATAACAGGATAGAAAGGTAATTGTCATAAAATGTATACATTCGTAATGGAAAGAAAAAGAAAGTTAATTATATGTTTTTCGCAGTCCATATTGATTTTGTATAAGCAATTTTCATATGGGCACGTTCCATATTATTTTGACTGCCGCTACCGAATCTTGCTTGTCCAACTATTAAATTGCAATTGGATGCAAGAGCGGTCTCAATTCGTTTTTGAATTAATGCGGTATGGCAACCTTTACGTTGAAATTCTGGCAAAGTAGCAGAAGCAGCTAATGAAGAAATACCTTTATTTATATAAAGTACCCCTATACTAGCAGGAGTGTTTTGAACTTCGGCTATGAAAAAATGCCATCCTGGTTTATTGTAAAGAATTTCATTATTTTGACGAACGCCATTTTTTGTAAAGGATGGCATGTTAAATCCACGTACATATATGTCTGCAAAAATATCAAATTCATTTTCTTTTAGTTGGCGTACTGAAATGTTAGAAGGCAGCAGCGATGAGTCTTCTCTTGGTAAACTATATAAAGCGGTATGGAAGCTAGATTGATAAAAACCTTTTTGAGATAAGTATTGAAATAATTCAGTTGTACCTTGAGCCGGTGTAATTTCAAAACGGCAAGGGATTTGTAGTGATTGATAATAAGCGATGATTTCATCTATCTCATCTGTATTTGTAAATGTAATGCCCTTTACTGTATTAAAAGCAGGACCAGCAATTATTTTTGATGAAAAGGCAGTGGCACTCTCGAACTTTTTCATTTGTACTTGCATTGGATTTCCGCTTATTTCTTGTAGTGCCTCTAATCTAGAAGAAAGCATATCTATTTCTGCGTTCTCAATTTCTTGTGCTGTATTGACTGTCATAATTGTACTCATACGATTCCTCCGTCAATAAATATATTTCATAGTACATATACGATGTTTGTTCTGAGATTCCTGTTGAAATGTAAGAGAATAAGAAGGTTTTTGGAAGGTAAATGGAAGTGAACTGTCGAAGGGAGTAGAAACAGATTAAAGGTGGTGCTCTCATGAAACAGGAAGACGTGCAGACATGCTCTCATTGCGGTTCTCAAAACATAGGAGAAGGTGAGTTTATCGGTTATGCACAGATACGGAAAAAGGAAACGATGTTCACATCTTCACCAGTGGATGCTTATATTTGTACAGATTGCGGGAATATCCTTTCATTAAAGGTACGGAATTATGAAAAGTTTAAGCAGAAGCCGCTATGATTGTTAAGAAGTGGTAATATAAAACGTCGTATACGAAAGATCTTACATTAAGTTAATTTAATATAAGTGACATTTTACATATATATGAGTACGCCTTAAAAAAAGAGATAAAAACATATACTTTATGAGATGCTCATCATTCATTACATGAAACAGAAAAATATATAGAAGAAAAAGTAGTCATCTTAGAATGGTTCATAACGAAAACTCCTTTAAATGAATAAAGGAGTTTTTTTATTTTTTATAACAATAATTCCCTTTAATTGTTATAATTGGTCATTGAGAGTAATTATTTTATTAACGCCATAATTATAGAAGAAAAACAGCTAAATCGTATACAAAACCGCTATATAACACAATCGCAACTGTAAGTTGACAAAGTGCAACCACAGGAAGATAGAGATAAGAGCAATGTTGACCTACAATTTAGTTAAGAAAACAAAGGGGGACACACATATGGAATTTGGTGAGAAGCTTTTTAAATTAAGAAAGGAAAAAGGCCTTTCTCAAGAAGCGTTAGCTGAGAAATTAAACACAACAAGACAAGCGGTTAGCAAATGGGAAAATGGTCAAGGTTTTCCTGAAACCGAAAAACTAATAATGATTGGAAATGTATTTGAAGTATCTCTTGATTACTTATTAAAAGAAACTGCTGAGCAAAGTAATGAAAAGGAAAATGGTTATTATGTAAGTAAGGAAATGGCGGAAGGGTATATAGTGTATGGGCAAAAAATTTCTAAATATATCGCATTAGGATTTAGCTTGCTTATTTTATCTACAATACCGTATTTATTATTTAAAGAAAATGCAACAATGTCTACATTCCTTGTCATTATCATTGCTGTCCTTGGAATTGGAGCAATGATGGTACCTGTAACTATAGAAGAGAGTCGATACAATGTATTAAAAAAAGAAGAATTACTATTTGATCCAAACTTTTTAAAAGAATTGACAAAAAGATATGCGACTATTAAAAAGAAGTATGCTGCAGTAGTAATTGTTGGACTTTGTTTCATAGCAGCAGGAGCGATACCATTTTTATTTGAGAAAAAACGAATTACTTCAGGAGAGCTCGTGCAGTATTATCCTTATTGTGTTGTACTTATTGCTATCGGGTTTTATCTTTTTGTTCGTGTTTTAGGAGTGTTAGAGACGTATCGGATTTTAGTAGAAAATAAAGAATATAGTAATCGTGTCATTTTTAAATTAAAAAAGAAAGTAAGAAAAAAGGTAGATAGTTTTTAAATAGGAGAGAACCATGTTTTGTATCGTATGTATTCAAAACATGGTTTTTATTTATTAGAATTATTTCCAAAGAAATAATTCAGAAAATACAGATAAATATCGTAATTATTTGTAGAAGTCTGTTATAATATACAGAAATGAAAACGCTTTAAAGGGGGATATAACCAATATGATGATGAATGTACCGCTAACAATTAGTTCTATGATGGAAAGAGCAGAAAAACTGTTTTCAAAGAAAGAAATTGTTTCACGGACACATGACACAGTTACGACATTAACGTATAAGCAGTTAGGTGAAAGGACGAGAAGGCTTTCTAGTGCGTTAAAAAAATTAGGAATTAAAGAAGGCGAGCGTATAGGAACGTTAGCGTGGAATCATCATCGACATGTGGAAGCGTATTTTGCTATTCCTGGTATTGCTTCCGTTTTACACACAATTAATATTCGTTTATCTCCTCAACATATTTCATACATTATTCAGCACGCAGAAGATCGAATTCTACTTATAGATGAAGATCTCGTACCACTTGTTGAAAATATTCAATCACAATTATCAACTGTACAAGCCTACATTATTATGACTGATAAAGATGAACTTCCCAATACTACGCTAGAACCTGTATATCATTATGAAAAGCTATTAGAAGAAGGCGATCCAACTTTCCAATTTGTAAAAGATATTGATGAAAATACACCTGCTGGTATGTGTTATACGTCAGCGACTACAGGAAACCCAAAAGGTGTTGTATATACGCATCGTAGTACTGTATTGCATTGTATGGCACTCGGTTTAGCGGATACAGCTGCTTTATCGGAAAGTGATGCGGCTATGGCAATTGTACCGATGTTCCATGTGAATGCTTGGGGGCTTCCTTTTGCAGCTACTTGGTTTGGAACTAAACAAGTTCTGCCAGGACCAATGTTTACTCCGAAAATTTTATTAGAGATGATTCAAACTGAAAAAGTAACGATAGCAGCAGGTGTGCCGACAATTTGGCTCGGTGTATTACAAGAGTTAGAAAATAATAGTTACGATTTATCTAGTATAACGAGAATATTATGCGGTGGTGCTGCTGCACCGAAAAGCGTTATTAAAGCATTTGAGCAAAAATATAATGTTCCTTTCGTACATGCATATGGTATGACTGAAACAAGCCCACTCGTAACACTTGCACGTTTAAAAAGTTATGAAACAGAATTATCATATGAAGAGCAATTAGAAATCCGCTCAAAACAAGGATATCTTGTCCCTGGTGTAGAGATGAAAGTAGTCGGTACAAACGGTGAAGTGAAGTGGGATGGTACTGAGATGGGAGAGTTATGTTTACGAGCACCTTGGATCGCTGAAAGCTATTATAACGATGATCGTACTGTCGAAGGATTCCGAGACGGTTGGTTATATACTGGTGATGTTGTTACAGTTGATGAGGAAGGCTGCGTGAAAATTGTTGATCGTACGAAAGATGTTATTAAAAGCGGGGGAGAATGGATTTCTTCAGTGGATCTTGAAAATGCTTTAATGGCACATGATGCTATATTTGAAGCGGCTGTCGTTGCAATTCCTCATCCGCAGTGGCAAGAACGCCCAGTTGCCTGCGTTGTTCAAAAGAAAAATAGTACGGTTACAAAAGAAGAAATATATGAGTTTTTAAAACCGCAGTTTGCGAAGTGGTGGTTACCAGATGATATTGTATTTATGGAAGAAATACCGAAAACATCTGTTGGGAAGTTTTTAAAACAGGCACTTCGAAAAGAACTTGAGCATTTGCATAAAGAGAAATAACCAAACTTTCATTTGTAAACTTATTTTTAATTACGGTTGACAAACGTCGAAGGGAAAGATAATATAACTCCTATAATATGTTATCTAAAATCCATTTCAAGTTTACAAATAGGAGAAGCAAATATGAATACAAAAAACTTAGTTTTCGTCGCTTTATTTAGTTCTATTATGGGAGTGTTAGGGTTAATACCTCCAATTGCTCTTGCTATTACACCAGTTCCAATTACATTACAATCACTCGGTGTTATGCTTGCTGGTGGGTTGTTAGGCTCACGTCTTGGTGCGTTAAGTCAGCTTATTTTTTTACTTATAGTTGGAGTTGGAGCACCATTACTTGCTGGTGGGCGCGGGGGACCAGGTGTATTTGTTGGGCCAAGTGCAGGATATTTACTTGGTTATATCGTTGGAGCGTTTGTCATTGGATATTTAATTGAGCGTTTACGTGAAGTTTCTATTATAAAAGTACTATGTATTAATATAATTGGTGGTATTTTCGTAGTTTATGTATTTGGTATCATTGTCCAAGCTTTCGTAATGGATATTTCCGTATGGGAAACGATGAAAGTAAGTGTCGCATTTTTACCAGGTGATTGCATAAAGGCGACTATAGCAGCGATTCTTGTGACAAGATTACATCGCTCATTGAAACATATTATTACGCCTGCTTTGAAGAATAAAAAAATTACAAATGCGGGGTAAGAAAAAGGAGAAACACGTTACTTGCGTGTTTCTTTTTATTATTTTGTAAAGAAAGGACGTCTCATATGGGGATTACAAAAGAATATAAAAAGTATGCCTCTTTACAACCAAATAAAATAGCGATTAAAGAAAATGATAGAGTATTAACATATAAAGAATGGTTTGAGTCAGTGTGTAAAGTAGCAAACTGGTTGAATGAAAAAGAATCGCAGAATAAAACGATAGCAATTTTATTAGAGAATAGTATGGAATTTTTACAACTATTTGCGGGTTCCGCTATGGCTGGATGGGTTTGTGTGCCACTAGATATAAAATGGAAACGAGATGAACTTAAAGAAAGAATAGCGATTAGTAAACCGGATATTATTGTGGCGGAGCAGTATAGGCTTAGTGATATATCGTGTGAAGAAGGAAGGATTATTGAGATTGAAGAATGGAAAGAAATGATTGAGAACTATCTTCCTGCATATCATTCTGTAGAAAATGTACAAAACGCTCCTTTTTATATGGGATTTACATCAGGATCGACTGGAAAAGCAAAAGCGTTTTTACGTGCTCAACAGTCGTGGGTACATAGTTTTGATTGTAATGTACATGACTTTCATCTGAAAAAGGAAAATTCTATTTTAATAGCTGGGACGCTTGTTCATTCTCTTTTCTTATACGGGGCAATAAGTGCATTGTTTTTAGGGCAAACGGTACACATAATGAGAAAGTTTGTACCAGTTCAAGTGCTATCTAGTATAAGGATAGAGAATATTTCTGTAATGTATACAGTTCCTACAATGCTTGAGTCTTTGTATAAAGAAAATAAAGTAATTGAAAGTGAAATGAAAATTATTTCGTCAGGAGCCAAATGGGAAGCTGAAGCAAAAGAGAAGATGAAGAATGTGTTTCCTTATGCAAAAAGATATGAGTTTTATGGTGCGTCTGAGCTAAGCTTTGTAACGGCATTGGTTGATGAAGAGAGTGAAAGAAAACCGAATTCAGTAGGGAAACCTTGTCATAATGTACAAGTTCGAATATGTAATGAAGCAGGAGAAGAAGTACAGACAGGTGAGATAGGAACTGTGTATGTGAAAAGTGATCAATTTTTTATGGGCTATGTATCGGATGGAGCTATAATCCCGCAATTGTCCGAAGGTGGCTGGATGACAGTGCAGGATGTGGGCTACCAAGATGAAGAAGGCTTTATATATATTGTTGGTAGAGAGAAGAATATGATTTTATTTGGAGGAATCAATATTTTCCCAGAAGAAATAGAAAGGGTATTACAGACACATCCAGCTGTTGAAGAAATAGTTGTGGTTGGTGTAGAAGATAGTTACTGTGGTGAAAAGCCTGTCGCTATCGTAAAAGGAAGTGCTACAAAGCAACAATTAAAAAGTTTTTGCTTACAACGATTATCATCTTTTAAAATACCGAAAGAATGGTACTTTGTTGATGAAATACCTTATACAAATAGCGGGAAAATAGCTCGCAATGCAGCAAAAAGTATGATTGAAAACCGGGAGAAGATATATGAATAGGGCGGTTATTGTAGAAGCGAAAAGAACACCTATTGGTAAAAAAAACGGGATGTTGAAAGATTATGAAGTTCAGCAATTAGCAGCACCACTTCTTACGTTTTTAAGTAAAGGAATTGAGAGAGAAATAGACGATGTTATATTAGGGAATGTTGTTGGACCGGGAGGTAATGTTGCAAGATTATCTGCTTTAGAAGCTGGGCTTGGTTATCATATACCTGGTGTAACGATTGACCGGCAATGCGGAGCTGGATTGGAAGCAATTCGTACTGCGTGTCATTTTATTCAAGGGGATGCAGGTAATTGTTATATTGCTGGGGGCGTAGAGAGTACAAGTACGTCACCTTTTCAAAATAGAGCGCGGTTTTCACCTGAAACAATTGGGGATCCAGATATGGGATTGGCGGCTGAGTATGTTGCAGGGCAATATAACATAACAAAAGAGATACAAGATGAATATGCTTGTCTTAGCTATAAAAGAACGCTGCAAGCATTAGAAAAAGGATATATACAAGAAGAGATATTACCTCATTATTTTAATGGATTATTAGATGAATCTATAAAGCGGGAAATGAATTATGAAAGAATGATTAAGAGAACGAAACCTGTATTTTTACAAAATGGAACGGTAACAGCAGGTAATTCGTGCGGTGTAAATGATGGAGCATGTGCTGTTCTTGTAATGGAAGAGGGGCAAGCACAGAAATTAGGGTACAAGCCAGTTCTTCGTTTCGTTCGTAGTGCTGTAGTTGGCGTGGATCCAAATCTTCCAGGGACTGGTCCGATATTTGCGGTGAACAAATTATTAAACGAAATGAATATGAAAGTAGAGGACATCGATTATTTTGAAATAAATGAAGCATTTGCTTCAAAAATTGTTGCTTGTGCAAAGGAGTTACAAATTCCTTTTGAAAAATTAAATGTAAATGGTGGAGCAATTGCGCTCGGTCATCCGTACGGTACATCTGGAGCTATGCTTGTGACACGTTTGTTTTATCAAGCACAAAGAGAGCATATGAAATATGGAATTACGACGTTAGGAATTGGTGGTGGAATAGGGCTTGCGCTATTATTTGAGAAAGTAGAAAACTAGAAAGGGACTAGTTTTCTACTTTTTGAGGAACATAAGCATTACTACCAGGTTTTGCTTTTATTTCATTCCAAGCAGCGATAGCATCAGCTTTTGATTTCCCTTTGTTATTTGGATCTTCGAAAAAGTCGCGAGTGAAACGATTGTATTCAAACTGCGCGCTGATAGTTGTTTTGTATGTAGGATCTTTTTTTCGTTCGTTTTCTTCATACCAAAACGTTATCGCGTCTTCATATGTTTTTCCAACATTCTCTTTAAAAAATTTTTGAAGAGCTACTGTAAAGCGGAAGTTTGCTCCGATTTTTTCTTTGAAAAAAGCACGAACATCTTCGCTACAGCGGTGATTGTTAGTAATAATCGTTTGAAGAGAAAGTTCTTTATAAGAGAGGGAAGCTTTACTCACCTTTTGACTAGAGCTGTTTTTTAATATTTTACCAGTATGTAAATAATGTGAGATACGCTCGGTTATTTCAATCTTAGAGCCACTAGCTGACAAACCATGCTCACGACAAAATGTTTGCAGTTCTGCTTTTAACCAATAAAAGTTTTGGAAATCTTCAAGTGATATAGACTTTGTTAAAGGTGGACGCATAGATGTAACAACTTCTTTCTTCCATAATTTTCTTTAATTATAAAACATATGTTCTTTTTGTGGAAGGATTAATTTGTAAATATAACGGGAAGAGGAGATTACATATGGAAAGTGTAATGCAAGTTCGTGTTACGGGAATTTTAATTGAAGATGAAAAAGTATTGCTAGTAAAGCAAAAAGTTGCTAATCGCAATTGGTCTTTACCTGGGGGAAGGGTAGAGAATGGTGAAACGTTAGAAGAAGCGATGATTCGAGAAATGAGAGAAGAAACAGGATTAGAAGTTAAAATTAAGAAGCTACTCTATGTTTGTGATAAACCAGATGCTAGTCCATCTTTATTACATATTACGTTTCTGCTTGAAAGGATTGAAGGTGAAATTACGTTACCTTCTAATGAATTTGATCTTAATCCAATTCATGATGTACAAATGGTAGTGATTAAAGACTTAAGTCATTATGGTTTTTCGGAAACTTTTATAACTCTTATAAGTGAAGGTTTTGCAAGTGCAGGGAGTTATCAAGGCTTGAAACAAAATATAGGCCTGTAAATAATTGAAGGATAGCCGTTAGCTACCCTTCATAAACATGTTTTACACTGCTGACTGTAAAGAAGAAGCAAGTTGATTTAAAAACTCATCTCTACTCATAATTGCTTTCCCACCGCCACGAGCACTCTTTTTATTTCCTCCGCCTTTTCCTTCAATAGAAGGGAGGGCATCTTTTAAAAGAGCATTCATATCGAGTGTCACTGCTTTACCACAAGCAAGAATACATTGTAATTTGTCCTCATTTTCAATAACGAAGTATGTAATTGCGTGTTCTTGTTGTTCTGTAATAATGGCAGCTAGTTTTGCGACTTCTTGCATAGAGCGATTTGTAAATGCTCGAGAGATAAGTGTTCCAGCATGTATTTCTTCCGATTGTTGTAATAGTTCATTTGCTTCTACAAATAATAGTTTTTCATTCATTGCTTGTATTGCCTTTTCGTTTTCTTTTTGAGAGGTAAGAAGTTGTGCTACTTTTGCTGGAATATCAGTTTCGCTACTGTTCAATTGCTTAGAAACATCGGTTAATATTTGTTGATGTTGTCCCATTAATTTAAGAGAACGCCAACCAGCTATAAATGTTAAGCGTATACCACCTTTATTGCGCTCCCATCCTAGTACTTGAATAGGACCTACTTCACCAGTGTGTTTCGGATGCGTTCCGCCACAGCCGTTGTAATCATAATTTGCGATAATAACAACGCGTATATTTTCTGTCATAGTTGGTTCTTTGCGAAGGGGTAATGCTTTGGCCTCTTCTAAGTTCATCCATTTAATACGAATAGGGTGGTTTTCAAAAACAATTTGATTAGCAATTTGTGCGGCCTTCTCAACAGTTTCTGTAGAAAGATTGGCAGTTTCTAAATCAATGGTTATAGTTTCTTTTCCAAGATGGAACCCGATCGTCGGTATGTTAAAGTGATCCCAAAAAGCAGCGGATAAAATGTGCTGAGCCGTATGTTGTTGCATATGGTCAAAACGGCGCTCCCAATCTATTTTACCCTCTACTTCTTCTGTATGTAATTGTTCTATTATGAAATGACGAATTTCTCCATTTACTTCTTCAACGTTACTTACCGGAATACCATTTAAAGTTCCAGTGTCATGTGGTTGTCCGCCGCCTGTTGGATAAAATGCAGTTTCATTTAAGACAACATATAAGCTTCCTTCTGTATCATGCTCTTGTTTTATAACTTTAGTAGTAAAGTCTTTCTTATAAGCGTCGATGTAATATAATTTTTTCTCCAATTTTCTTTCCCCTTTCGTGTTAGCTAGTTTCATTGTAAAGCAATTGAAATTAGTTTCCTAATATTTCAGAAGAAAGAAACTTTTTTTAGAATTTTCTTGCTATAATAAGAAGAAAATGCGGGGGGGAATGAAAATGCCATATGAAAACGGCGTAGATAAGTTGCTTAGTTTAAGCAGAAATATTTCCGAATTATATCGAGAATTAAATGAGATGACCCGGATTTTAACGGATTGTAATCGAGAAAGTGTGAAATTTGATCGGTTATATGTAAAGGAGTTACTTTGGAAAAAAGAAGATGTCATAGAGAAGTATGAACAATTACTCGTCCAGCTTTGTATTAATGAATGCTTTGATTTAAAAAGTGTAATTACTGGCGAATATAAGTATACATATGAAGAAGTAGAAAGCATTGTTTTAGAATTTAATGAAAAGTATAATGTAGCTATTTTGATTAAAGATGTTTGTAAAGAACTACAGTTTACATACGGAATTGATATGGAAATAACGAGAACAGCTCGGGTATAAACATCTCAAGTATAGAAAAAGGAAAAAGAAAGCAGATCCTTTGCTTTCTTTTTTTATGTAAGAAAAGGGAGAGTAGGTTTAAAGATGAAGGGGAAGTTACAAAATATTCATCCACTTGGAATGAGTATCATTATAGGGACATTATTTGCTAGGTTTGCAACTTCAATGAGCATTCCTTTTTTAGCGATTTATTTAACGACTGTTAAAGACGTATCGGCTGGAATGACCGGTGCTATCATTGGAACGAGTGCGCTTGTTGGAGTGTTAGCTAGTTTTATTGGAGGCAATTTATCGGATCGATTTGGTCGAAAGATGATTATAATATGGTCCATGATTGTTTGGGTGTTTGTATTTATAGGATTTTCAGTTGCAGATCATGTTTTGAGTTTCTTTCTATTAAACGCTTTGAATGGATTATGTCGTTCTTTTTTTGAACCGACATCAAGAGCTTTATTATCAGATTTAACGAAACCAGAGTATCGTTTACTCGTATATAATTTGCGTTACGGTGCAATAAATGTTGGAGTAGCGATGGGTCCACTTGTTGGATTACAGATTGGAAGTGCAAAATCAACGATTCCTTTTTTAGTAGCCGCTGGAGTGTACATTTTATATACAGTTATATTAGCGTTTCAATTTAAGAAATATCCACTTGATAATAAGAAAGTAACTACAGAAAATCCGGTCACAATGTTAAGTGCGGTTCGGATTTTGCGAAAAGACATAGTATTTTTAGTTGCTTTAGTCGGAATCATTTTGAGTAATAGTGGTTTTTCACATTTAACGACGACACTATCTCAATATTTTGCAAACGCACATATATTTCAAGATGGAGTAAAGTTGTTCTCATATATGCTAACTTTAAATGCGGTTACAGTAGTAGTTATTCAATACCCTGTTATTCAAATGTGTAAAAAGTATACGCCGTTAGCATCTATTATGGTTGGAACGTTATTTGTGAGCGGGGGATTGTTTGGATTTGGACTAGTAGAATCTATGTTAGGGGCTGCTATATGTACAATTATTTTTACATTCGGAGAAGTATTAATGTTTTCAATGACAGATGTATTTATTGATGAGATAGCTGTTTCGCATTTGAAAGGGACATATTTTGGAGCTATGGGCTTTTCGGGAATTGGAGTAGTAATTGGTCCTTGGTTTGGCGGGATACTTCTCGATCATTATGGATATCAAAATGGCTTTATTGTATTTTTTATATTAGCTGTTTTTTCAACCACTGCATTTCCAGTCCTATTAGTTACAAAAAGCTTAATGAAAAAAAGATATATTAGAAATTCTAAAATAGAATTACATGCGAAATAACATAAGCCCCAGCAAACTAAAAGGTTGCTGGGGCTTATGTTTGTATTTATATTAATCGTTAATTCGAAAAAAGACTTTCTCTTCATGCGTGTTGGCAACTTCATTTTTGGAAATATGAATGGCTAAATATCCATTCTCTAAGCAGGCTAGCATCTTCTTATAAATAATATTAGCAGGTAAAGGAATTATCCGCTGTAAAGAATTATTTTTATGAAGTATGCAAATGTTTAGGCCTGTCTCCATCTTTTTAATGAGTACATCTTGTTCAGTTACATTTAGTACATCTGTTTCCAAAATGTATTCTTGTTCTGTTTCACAAAGGTCAATATGAATTTGATTTGGAAAACTAAAGTTACTATAAGAATCGGAACAAAATTGATCCATCCATTCTTCGAAACCATCAACATGAAAAAGACAATCCTTCTTTTTCTTGCCCATGAAAGACACCCTCCGTAAAATCTCAATTCATACTATGTTATGCATGAATGAAATAGAGGTGAAGAACAAATAGAAAAATATAAACATTTTATGTGAAAGATACAGTGTGTGTGAATACTTTTGCTTTACATATCATGATGTGCATGATTTTTTTGACGTGAATGATTACGGTTTTTAACTTTATGAGATCCACTTAAAGGCTCGGGCTGTCCAGAAGATTGCCCTTTTTTCTCGTTTTGACGATTAGATTGATTCTTGTTTTTACCCATTGTATTTTACACCTCCTCTCCCTATTTAGAATGAGAGAAGTTTGCGAATTTATACGAGAATGTTTTTTGAGAAATGGGTAAAGATAAGTAGGACTAACTCATATAGGAAGGGGAAAGTGTTATGCCATATCATAAAGATAAGCAACAGGCTTTTCAGGCCGCGCAGCAAGGGGTTGTTCAAGCGGAAAATATATTCAATAATATTGTGAAAAATGACCCGAATTACGGCCATGATTTAAAAGAGTTACGCCAAGAAGTGCAAGAGGCGTACGAACAGATTCAAAATGCACTTGAAGTAGCATCAGAAACGCAGCGTCCACAACTTGAGCAATATGAAAGTAATCTCCAAAATATTATGCGAAATGTAGATCAAATAGAAAAGTGAAAAAGGTTGTTGTGAATTCAACAACCTCATTACTTTTAGTGCTACTATGCTGAAACGAAAAATTATTCTATCAATTTTTTCTTTAATTTGTGCAGTACATATATTTCAAGTGGACAAAGTGGAAGCTAAAATGTTGTTAAGAAAAGAGCTAGAGCCAACTGGCTATGTAACATGGGAAGTGCCAAATAATGAAAAAATTATCGCAATTACATTTGATGATGGACCGGACCCAACTTATACACCGCAAGTATTAGAGTTATTACGTCAATATAAAGCGGAAGCGACTTTTTTTATGATTGGCTTTCGAGTTCAGCGTAATCCGTACTTAGTAAAGCAAGTGTTGAAAGAAGGGCATGAAATCGGAAATCATACGATGAATCATTTGTATGCGAGTAATTCATCAGATGAAAAATTAGAACATGATATTTTAAATGGAAAGAAATATTTTGAAAAATGGGTGAAAGAACCTTTATTGTTCCGTCCGCCAGGTGGATATATTAATGATGCTGTATTTACTACGGCAAAAAAAGCTGGGTATCAAATTGTTCTATGGTCATGGCATCAAGACCCTCGTGATTGGGCGAATCCGGGTACAGAATCCATAGTAAATCATGTTGTGAAAAATGCTAAAAGTGGAGATATTGTACTGTTGCACGATGGGGGAAGTGATCGTAGTCAAACAGTGGCGGCATTAGCAAAAATTTTACCTGAACTGAAAAAGCAGGGTTATCGATTTGTAACAGTTTCGGAGTTGTTACGTTATAAACATTAGAGAAAATCCCAAAAGGTATACCTTTTGGGATTTTTCGTTACTGATTCTTTTTTCGTTTCTTATTATTTTGTCGCTCTGCCGGAGTTAAAGGTTCATTTGCGAACTCTTCATTATAGCCAGTTCCTTGCCCTTGGGCGGATGCAGCATTCATTCCTGAAATAATATGATTGGCTTTTCTTTTACCCATTTTTCTCACCTCTATAATGTTTTTTATAGACGAACCATGAGTCGTTCATAGCATATATGAACGTAAAGTAAAACACTGAAAGAGTGCTTTACTTTATAGTAATAGTATTAATAAAGAGCATGGACACTATTCAAATTTAGAAAGATAAAGAAAACTTATGATAATCCATAAGTTTCTTATTATTTACTTATTTAGAAAGTTGTAATAAGATATTATCGTAAGGTATTGAAAAGTTTGTCTACATTTTATATTCAGACAAATTAGTCACGTTTAACAGGGGGGAAACATAATGGTCAAACATAATCCATTTCAATCACGTGCAACTTTTGAACTAGATGGAAAGACGTATCATTATTATCAATTGAAAGCGCTTGAAAACGCAGGGGTTGG
Organism: Bacillus sp. AR13-1; assembly: GCF_008042285.1. Lineage (NCBI taxonomy): Bacteria > Bacillati > Bacillota > Bacilli > Caryophanales > Bacillaceae > Bacillus > Bacillus sp. AR13-1. The sequence continues at coordinate 28,993 of NZ_QNUA01000001.1, read as the reverse complement.
CAACGTATCTCAATTACCATATTCCGTGAAAGTTTTACTTGAATCTGTACTTCGTCAAGTAGACGGACGCGTAATTACAGAAGAACATGTTACAAATTTAGCGAAATGGGGAACGAAAGATGTTCAAGATATCGATGTTCCGTTTAAACCATCTCGCGTAATCTTACAAGACTTCACAGGTGTTCCAGCTGTTGTAGATTTGGCTTCGCTTCGTAAAGCAATGGCAGATATGGGCGGAGATCCTGATAAAATTAATCCAGAAATTACTGTAGACCTTGTAATTGACCACTCTGTACAGGTTGATAGAGCGGGTACAGCGGACTCGCTTGCATTCAACATGGACTTAGAGTTTAAACGTAATGAAGAACGTTATAAATTTTTAAGCTGGGCACAGAAATCATTTGATAACTACCGTGCAGTTCCACCAGCAACAGGTATTGTACACCAAGTAAATCTTGAATATTTAGCACCGGTTGTTCATGCGGTGAAAAATGCTGAAGGTGACTTAGTTGCATACCCAGATTCATTAGTTGGAACTGACTCACATACAACAATGATTAATGGTATTGGTGTTCTTGGATGGGGCGTTGGTGGTATTGAAGCAGAAGCAGGAATGCTTGGACAGCCTTCATATTTCCCAGTACCTGAAGTAATCGGTGTGAAATTAACTGGTACACTTCCAAGTGGTACAACAGCAACTGACGTTGCATTAAAAGTAACACAAGTGTTACGTCAAAAAGGTGTAGTTGGTAAATTTGTTGAGTTCTTCGGTAATGGACTAAAGAGCATGCCTTTAGCTGACCGTGCAACAATTTCAAATATGGCACCAGAATACGGTGCAACTTGTGGATTCTTCCCAATCGACGATATTTCATTAGAATACTTACGTTTAACAGGTAGAGATGAAGAGCAAATTCGCGTTGTTGAAGAATATTGTAAAGCAAATGGCTTATTCTATACAGCAGACAGTAAAGATCCAATTTATACTGATCTTGTTGAAATTGATTTAAATACAATCGAATCTAATCTTTCTGGACCGAAACGTCCGCAAGATTTAATCCCACTTTCAAATATGAAAGAGGAGTTCCATAAAGCTGTTGTAGCACCAGTTGGAACACAAGGGCTTGGATTCAATGAGCAAGAGTTTGATAAAGAAGTGAAAGTTACATTGAAAGATCAAGAAGTAACGATGAAAACAGGTGGAATTGCAATCGCTGCAATTACAAGCTGTACAAATACGTCAAATCCGTACGTGTTAATTGGAGCAGGGTTAGTTGCGAAGAAAGCAATTGAAAAAGGACTTAAAGTACCTGGTTACGTAAAAACATCGTTAGCACCAGGATCTAAAGTTGTTACAGAGTACTTAGATAAGTCTGGTTTAACAACGTATTTAGATCAATTAGGTTTCCAAACAGTTGGTTACGGCTGTACGACTTGTATCGGTAACTCTGGTCCATTAGCAGAGGAATTAGAAGAAGCAATCGCAGCAAATGATTTATTAGTAACATCTGTTTTATCTGGTAACCGTAACTTTGAAGGTCGTATTCACCCACTTGTAAAGGCAAACTACTTAGCATCACCACCACTTGTTGTGGCATATGCACTTGCAGGTACTGTTGATATTGACCTGAAAAATGATGAAATCGGTAAAGATGTAAATGGTAATGCTGTTTACTTTAATGATATTTGGCCATCAGCTAAAGAAATTGAAGATGTAGTTCAAAGTGTTGTTACATCTGAATTGTTCAAAAAAGAATATGCACAAGTATTTAACAGCAATGAGCGCTGGAATGAAATCCAAACTTCAAATGAAGCTTTATATACTTGGGATAATGATTCAACATACATTCAAAACCCACCGTTCTTCGAAGGATTATCTAAAGAGCCAGGTGAAGTTGAAACGTTATCAGGTTTACGCATAGTTGGTAAATTTGGTGATTCTGTAACGACAGACCACATTTCACCAGCAGGTTCAATTGGTAAGCACACGCCAGCTGGACGTTATTTACTAGAAAACGGCGTACAACCAGTCGACTTTAACTCTTACGGTTCTCGTCGTGGTAACCATGAAGTTATGATGCGTGGTACATTTGCAAACATCCGTATTAAAAACCAAATCGCACCAGGAACAGAAGGCGGATATACAACATATTGGCCAACTGGTGAAGTAACATCTATCTATGATGCTGCGATGAAATATAAAGAAGATGGCACAGGCCTTCTAGTTGTTGCTGGTAAAGACTACGGTATGGGAAGTTCTCGTGACTGGGCTGCGAAAGGTACAAACTTATTAGGTATTAAAGCAGTAATCGCAGAAAGCTTCGAGCGTATTCACCGCAGTAACTTAGTATTAATGGGCGTATTACCATTACAATTTAAAGATGGCGACAGTGCTGAAACATTAGGTCTTGTTGGTGACGAGTCATTTGAAATTCAAATTGACAAAACGGTTAGACCACGCGATCTTGTAAAAGTAGTTGCAATCGATGCAGAAGGAAAAGAGAAGCAATTTGAAGTAGTAGCTCGTTTCGATAGTGAAGTTGAAATTGACTACTACCGTCACGGTGGTATCTTGCAAATGGTTCTTCGTTCGAAAATCGAAGAGTCTAAAGTGTCAAACTAAATAATTGAAATGAATGATAAGGAAGCTAACATTTGTTAGCTTCCTTACTTTATGTACAGAGGGAAAGGGATGAAACCATTTGGTTTCATCCCTTTCCTTTTATTATGCAAAATTGGGGGAATGACAATGAATGAGTATAGAAGAATAATGTTGCCGCTGTTGCAAGAAAAGCTATTGCTAATTAGTGCGATTTGTAGCGGAATAGTAGCTGCCATTTTAAATTTATCCCGTCCGCTATTTATGGGGCTAATTGTAGATAACATTATTCAGCGGGAGTTAAAAGGTACGTATGTATATATTGCTTTGTTTGCGGGGAGTCGATTTTTGATGTGGGTGAACAATCTGTTATTTGATTATGTAAGCTCAAAAGTAAGTCAGCGAATATTACGAGAGAAGCGTATAGATGTATTACGTCATTTTTTCTTATTACCGTTTGAAGAAAGTGAGAAGGTAAAACAAGGGGAGTTAGAAACATTAGTCGTTTCTAATATTCCGAATTGGGTAAGGTTATATGGATCTATATTAATAGAATACATCCACGCCATTGCACAATTTATTGGTGCGTTCATAGCTCTACAACATATCGATGTACAGTTCATATGGTGGATAACCCCGTTTTTATTTTTAAGTGCAATTGTTCCAATGCTTATGGGGGGGAAAGTAAGAAATATTGCAAGTATTGCTCAAAAAAATCAATCAAGTGTTGTAGAGATGATGTCACAGTTTGTAAAAGGTATACAAGATTTACGTAGCTTACAAAAAGAAAAATGGGCAATTCATTTGTTTAAAGGAGTGACGGCACAATCTTATAAAACAGAAGTAAGGAAGACGATGATACAACATTGTATTGGGATAGTTGGAACGGTAATAGAAACAGGAGCATATATAGTTGTTCTTATTATAGGAGCAAAAAAAATAATAAAAGGGGATATGGAAGTCGGTTCGCTTGTGGCGGTATTAGCTACAATTGAGATGTTATTTTTTCCTGTTCGTTATGCAAGTGATTTATTAATGATGACACAAGTTGCTATTGCTTCGGCAAATCGAGTTTTTTGTTTTTTAAATATAGGAGCTGAATACAGAAATGTAGAGAAAGCGATGGGAATGAGATTAACAAATGTTTCATTTCAAGAGAACGTCGAAGAGAGATGTAGAATTAAAAATATTCATTTGCAAATTAATCCTGGTGAACTCGTCATTATTGTAGGAGAAAGTGGTGCAGGAAAAACAACGCTTTTAAAATTAATAACGGGTGTGTATAAACCATCTAACGGTAGCATTGTTTATTATGGTAATGGGGCTCGTATGACTACAGTGTGGCAAGAATCTCGTTTCTTTCGGACGACAATAAAAGAGAATATGTATTTCGGTGAAGAGTATTTAGAAAACCAGTTAGCAAAAAATATTGAACTTGTAAATGTGAAGCCGATTATTAGGGATTTACCTGAAGGGATTCAAACTGTACTACATAAAAGCGGTGAAGAGTTTTCGGGAGGAGAGAGAAAACGTCTTGCGTTATTGCGAGCGATTGTATCAAATCCGAATCTTATTATTTTAGATGAACCGACTGCGGGATTAGATCCGAGCAATCAAGAAGTGGTTTGGAATATGCTTAAAGGGCTAGGGGGGAATGTAACGAGAATTGTGACGACACATGATGTAGAGAATGCGATGATAGCGGATCGGGTGGTTGTTATGAATAATGGGAGTATTGTGGAATGTGGGGATCCTAGAGAATTATTAAATTGTAAGTCATTGTTTAAAGAGATGCTAATAAAAAGATAAGAGCTACATAGCGCTCTTATCTTTATTCACTCTTATTAAGTTGATACGTATAAGACTCAGGATCGTTAGTACTAAACTCTTTTACTAGAGTAAGTTGATTTGTATCCGGATTATACTTGAAAATCTTGACTATACGTTCGCTACTTAGTGATGGATTATATTCTTGAATAGCAAATGTATTTTCAGCAATCTGTGTCATATTACTGGTGGAAATATTTTCTATGGAATCATGATTTGTAGAAATTTCAACGACTCGCTCACCGTTGAAAAATAAAAGAACGATTACTAAAATAACTAAACATATGCGTATATAGCGAAGTTCTTTACTAATAGGGTGTTCTCCCAAAACAATCATCCTTTCTGTAACTATTGTATAGTAGTGGTGGTAGTCATCGTGAAGAAACTAAGAATACCGAGACCAGCTAAAAGGATAAATGAGATTAAAGCGATATAGAGACAAATACGTCCCACTTGCTTTTTTTCAGGATCTTTACTGAAGAGCGAGATGATCCAAGTGATAATCCCGATTGGTGAAAATATAAAACTAAGAATATATAATAGTATTTTTTCAAATAAATTCATAAAAATCCCCCTTTTTGAAAGCTCTACATGTGCAGTTTTCTTCGTATTAGCGCTGCTGTTATGTAGGAAAGTACAGAATAAACAGCACTATAAACAATCCAAGCGTCTAAGTTTTGTAAAGCTAGGTGTATATTAAATTTAGAGACGATAATGAAAAATATAAGTGGAACAGTAAAAGAAATAATAATTGCAGCCCATTTGAATTTGTATAGTAAGGTGCTAAAAAAAATACAAAGTAATGGTAAAGTGAAAAAAACAAAAGTGAAAGGGTTGATAAGTAATTGTAAAATACATATCAACTCGCAAGTTTTGTATTTATTTCTAATTATATGATAAAAAGGGAAATATTTCATCTGGACTATAAATATTCTAACTATTTCGACTGTGAATATTTCCAAGCTTGTCCGTATAAGCTAAAATAAGGTATATAGTATTTTGGTGATTATGTAATAAGAAGATAAACACGTAAGGGTGATATAATATGTGGCGGAAGCTTACCATTATTGTAGTGTTACTTTGTTTAGCGGGATATGCAGCTTATGAACAGTTTGGTAAAGAGGATCAAGTAATGCAAGAAAAGCCTGCCAAAAGTGAAGCTGCTATGAAAGAGATTTTCGCAAGGAACGGTATTGAAATTGGAAAGAGCGCACCAGATTTTGAATTAGCAAAGATAGATGGAACGAATGTAAAGTTATCCAATTTAAAAGGAAAGAAAGTTATTTTAAACTTTTGGGCAACGTGGTGTGGGCCTTGTCAGCAAGAAATGCCTGATATGGAGGCCTTTTATAAAGAACATAAAGAAAACGTAGAAATTTTAGCTATAAACTATACTCCTTCAGAAAAAGGAGGGGGAGAAGAAAAGGTAAGGAACTTCGCTAAAGAAAAAGGAATTACTTTTCCTATTTTATTGGACAAGAACATTGATGTGACAACAGCGTATAAAGTAATTACCATTCCAACTTCTTATTTTATTGATACAGAAGGTGTCATTCAAGATAAGTTCATTGGACCGATGACGCAAAAAGAGATGGAGAAACGGATTGCTAAATTAAAATAACGGTGAAAAGGTAGAGGTGGAAAGTTACCATTTCTGCCTTTTCTTTTTCACGTAGTGATAGCAGCGTGTTATGATAAAAGAAATATAAACGTTTAGAGGTAAAGGAGTGTTTGGAGTGGGGAATATATCCTTACCGTTAGATTATGTTGTAATTGATTTTGAAACAACAGGATTTAACCCTTATAATGATAAAATTATTCAAGTCGCAGCAGTGAAATATCATAATCATGAACTAGTAGATCAATTTGTTTCCTATGTGAATCCAGAGCGTTCAATTCCGGACCGAATAACGAGTTTAACAGGTATTACAAATTATCGTGTTTCAGATGCACCGACGATTGAAGAAGTATTACCTTTATTTTTAGCATTTTTACATACAAATGTTATTGTCGCTCATAATGCATCTTTTGATATGCGTTTTTTAAAAAGTAATGTAAATATGCTTGGACTACCTGAGCCTAAAAATAACGTTATTGATACTGTGTTTTTAGCGAAAAAATATATGAAGCATGCGCCTAATCATAAACTTGAAACGTTAAAACGAATGCTTGGAATTCGATTAAGTTCTCATAATGCATTTGACGACTGTATTACGTGTGCGGCTGTTTATCAAAAATGTGCAGCGGTTGAAGAAGAAGGAAAAAGAAAAGCGAATAAGGAAGTACTTGATGAAACAGCGGTATTTGAAGCAGTAAAAGAAATGCTTGTACGAAATAAACGTGATATTGAGTGGATTCGTTGTATGAATGTTGGGAGTTATTTAGATATAAAAGCCTTTTACCCAATTATAAGGTTAAAGGTCAAAGGGCGAAAGAAATATGTGTTAACAGAAAAAATGGAAGACGATGTAAGAGAAATTTGTACGAGCTTAACATACGAGGCAGCATTGAAAAGTGAGATTGGCAACACGAGAATTATGATTGACAGTGTAGAGGACATTTTGAAGCTAGAGAGCTACATTGTAGCAGAATACGATTCTGTATTACGAGCGCTGGATGAATATAGAGCAAATAAAGTAAATGCGGATGAAGAAATTAAAAAATATTTAAATACGATGGTGTAAAAAATCCCATGTGCAATATATGCGCATGGGATTTTTTATCAAAACATAAAATTTTCTTACAAATCTGATTAAAGAGTTTTTCATTTGCTCATACTATGTAATAAGAAAGCGTAGAAGAAAGGGTGAGCAACATGAGAAGAAGTCGCCGTAGATCGTTTGAAGAACTTGTAAATGAAAATAAACAACAATTATTAAGCGATCGTGATGCAATGGATCGAATTGAAAAACGAATTGAAAAACGTTATGAAATGAAACTTTTTAAGCAGGCTGAATAATTCTTAACACTAGTACGATACTAGTGTTAAGGAGGCGATAGTAATGGGTAATCCGAAAAAGAATTCAAAAGACTTTGCACCAAATCAAATTGGAACACAATCGAAAAAAGCTGGTGGCAACAAAGGAAAGCAAATGCAAGACCAAACTGGCAAACAACCAATTGTTGATAACGGTTAAAAAAAGGAGAATGTCATCATTCTCCTTTTTGTGTGTTTGGATAATATTATAAAAATATTTAAAAAGCGGACTTTCGTCAGCCTTTTTTCGTAATTGTAAAGTTTTCAACGAGTAAACGCCAATTTTGTGGGAATGGTAGACCGATCTTCCAGTAACTAATACCGCCAATGCCTTGTTCTTTCATTAAATTGAATTTACTTTGAATAGACCTCGAATCTTCAAACCAAACCTCGTGTTGTACGCCGTTTTCATCAAAGTAATTAAAATGTGGAGCTTGGGCTGTGAAATCATAGCGGATAGGAACATTGTATTTACGAGCAAGTGCAACAGCTGCGACAGAGCTAACTGCTTTTGCGGGTGGGTTCCCTTGTTTGAAAGGGAGTTTCCAATCAAATCCATATAAATTTTGCCCCATCATAATTTTTTGTGGGGGCATTTGAGATTTTGCATATTGAAGTACTTCTTTTACAGGACCAATAGGGGAAATCGCCATCGGTGGTCCACCTTGCCAACCCCAGTCGTATGTCATAATGACGACGAAATCAACAATTTGTCCTTGTGCTTTATAATCGTGAGCCTCAAAAAATTTCCCTTTTTGATTTGAGCTCGTTTTCGGTACAAGTGTTGTACTTAATGTGTACCCGCTAGGTAATCGTGTTTTCACATTTCGTAAAAAACGATTATACGCTTCGCGATCTTCAGGTGCCACACTCTCGAAATCGAAATGAATGTCTCGCATGCCATATTTTTCAGCTGTTTGCAAAATGTTAGTAATAAACTTGTTTTGAATTGTTGCATCGCGTAAAATAACCGAGGTCAGATCGGCACTGAAATTTCCATTTTCAATATTTGTAATAACGAGCATAGGGATGGTGTTACCTTGCGTTGCAATATTAGCGATTTTCGCTGTTTCCGTCGGTTCTTTTAAAGTGCCGTCTCTTTTTGCTTCAAAGCTGAAGTAGGCTAAATATGTTAAAAATGGATTAATAGCACGTGTAGCATTTACTAAACTTTCTTTTATCGGTATTGTTGAAGGCTGTAAATAAGCAATGGATTCTACTGCTCGTTTTGTTCCTTTCGGTATATATAATTGCTGTCCGACATGGAGAATAGATTTTAATGAAAGGTTATTAACTTTAGCTAAACTGGCGAGAGGGACGTTATACGTTTGAGAAATTCGATAAAGGCTGTCACCTGGCTGTACATAATAATTATTGCCTTTTGTATTAACGATAAGTGCCTGACCAACAACGAGTGTTTCAGCTGGATTTAGTCCATTGTCTTTTACAATTTCTTCAGGTGTAGATCCGTACTTTGATGCTAAACCATAAACACTATCACCGCTACGAACAGTTACAATTTGGATCATGTGCTTGCCCCTTTCGGTAAAAGATTCACTGTTTTTATTTTATTTTTGATTCCTCTGTATTATGATTAAATGTATGCAAGGTAGCAGAAGTGAAAGAAGGCGAATAGAAATGTTTGTAGCAGAACATGAAGTTGAAATCCGCTATGCGGAAACAGACCAGATGGGTGTTGTTTACCATTCAAACTATTTAGTGTGGCTAGAACTTGGGCGCACTAAACTTATACAAGAATTAGGATTTTCATATGTTGAAATGGAGAAAGAGGGAATTATTTCTCCTGTATTAGACTTGCAAATTTCATATCGTAAAGCGATGCGTTACGGAGAAAAAGCTATTGTGAAAACGTGGGTTGATACTGTGAGCCCGCTCCGCGTTGTATATGGATATGAAATTTATAATGGTGATGGCGAACTTTGTATTACTGCAAGCACGACGAATATTTGTGCGAAAAAAGAAGGGTTCCGCCCTGTATCATTTAAAAAATTATATCCTGAGTGGTATGCGAAATATGAGGAAATTAAAAAGAAATAAAGTGAAACTTTAATCAGTGGGGGTCTTACTACCCGCAAATAGCGGGATAAAAAAAGCGTGGCAGAAGCCACGCTTTTTTATTTTTCATAATTAAATTGAGGGAAATCATCACCGTCGTTAAGTGTAACTAATAAATTATGTCCATCGAAGAACCACTCATCATCGCCTTCAATAAAGAAGTTAATACCTTCTTCTTGAGTTTGAACAGCAGGGTGCGCAGGGTCATCTTTACGAATACCTAAAGAAAGTCCTTTTTGCACAGTACTGCAACCGCCGTATTGTACGAAAAGGCGGATTGTTTCACCCGATTGTAAGTTTAATTCGTTTTTATACCATTGTGCTGCTTCTTTTGTTACGGAAAGATTCATGTATAGTTCCTCCAAATTATGTTGCTTTTTCTTTTAGTATAAAAAATAACGCAAAAAGACGCTATTAATATGCTTCACGTTTTCTTTTTGCGTTATGTGGGTTACGATCTTATTTTTGCTTTTTTGAAAAGTTTGCTTTTGGTTCAGTTTTATTTATAATTCGTCCGATATTTGCACGGTGTTTATAAATAACCATACCTGCTAATAAACACATCGCAATAATGAAGATTTTATCCCCGCTAACAATGGATGCAATAACAGCAACGACAGCTGTTATCATAGAAGAAAGTGATACGTATCTTGTTGTAAATAAAAGGCTGAAAAAGACAACAGCTAATATTGCAAAAACAACTGGTGAATAGCATAATAGCACCCCAGCAGAAGTTGCAACTGCTTTCCCCCCGCGGAATTTTGCGAAGATCGGATAGACATGTCCAAGAACAGCGGCTAATCCAAACCATAGTGGGTGAATATCTGACCCGAAAATAATCGGTAGACCTGTTGCTAATGTACCTTTTAAAATGTCAGCAATTGTTACGATAAAACCTGCTTTTTTCCCTAATGTACGGAATGTATTTGTTCCGCCTAGATTACCGCTTCCATGCTCACGAATGTCGATTCCATAACCAATTTTTCCAACGACTAATGCAAATGGAATCGAACCGAGTAGATAGGCAACGATAAATAAAAGATATGTAATAACCATGAGTTCAGTCTCCTTTATACAAATGTGTTGATAAAGGGTAAAAAGAGTTTTTCCCATTTATTGTACCATACATTTGTAAAGAGCACATTTCTTTTTTATAAATGAAAAAGTCATTAATTTTTAAAAAAACTTTCACAGGAATGTTACATTTTTCACAGGAACAGAAGAACTATATGTTGTATGATTTTAATCAAAAGACAACAACATGTTGGTGGAGGGTTATGAATGTTGAAACAAAATGTACGTGGAGAAGAATTAATGAAAGTATTTGAGACAATTATCCACGGTAATGAACAAGATTTAATGCAGGAAAATGCAAATGTAGATGGTCGATCTCCAATGGGAGTAATGGGAACGTTCGCATCTGAGAGCGCAAAGTATTATGCAGTAGAAAAATTATTATCAGATCAAGTGAAAAAAGCGATAGATCAAAATATATTATATCCACATGATTTAGATTTTTATGCAACAGGAACGACGACTTGTTCGCAAATTCCGTTAGCGCAAATGCTAGCTAACGGTTTTCATACTGGACATGGACATATGAGACAACCGCAAGACATTAAAAGTGCGTTGGCGCTTTCTTCAATTATTTTTCAGGCGAATCAAAATATGCAGCACGGTGGTCAATCGTTTGCACTCTTTGATATTGATTTAGCTCCATATGTGAGAAAAACAGTAAAGAGACATAAAAAACGACTACAGTCATATCCGCTTACGAAAGAACAAATAGAGGAATTTGCATGGAAAGAGACAGAAAATGATACGTATCAGGCGTGTGAGGCTTTCGTTCATAATTCAAATAGTATGCATAGTAGGGGCGGGGGACAAGTACCATTTATTTCTATTAACTACGGAACAGACACATCGAAAGAGGGAAGACTTTTAATTAAGCAACTTTTAAAAGCGACGCAAGCTGGACTTGGTAAAGGAGAAACACCGATTTTTCCTATTCAAATTTTCAAAATGAAAAAAGGGGTGAACTTTGAAGAGTGTGATCCGAACTATGATTTATTTGAATTAGCGTTAGAAACGACCGCTGAGCGATTATTCCCTAACTTTTCGTTTTTAGATGCTCCATTTAATGCAGTGCACTATGATGGACGACCTGAAAGTGAAGTATGTTACATGGGATGTCGCACTCGTGTTATGTCTAATATACATGGAGAAGAAACGGCAATAGGAAGAGGTAATCTGTCGTTTACTTCTATTAATTTAGTGAAATTAGGGCTAATTAGTGGATCGAAAGAAGCGTTTTTTGAAGCGCTAAGTTATTATTTAGATTTAGGCGTTAAGCAATTATTAGAGAGATTTGCTTATCAATGTACAAAGAGAGCAAGAGATTTTCAGTTCTTATATTCACAAGGTGTATGGCGCGGTGGAGAGACGTTACAACCTGAAGATGCTGTGGCACCGATTTTAAAACAAGGGACGTTAAGTCTTGGTTTTATCGGTCTTGCAGAATGTTTAGTAGCGTTAACTGGAAAGCATCATGGAGAAAATGAAGAATCGTGGAAGCTTGGATATGAAATTATTTCCTTTATGAGAGAGAGAATGGATAAGGCGATGGAAGAACATCAACTCAATTTCTCTGTAATTGCAACGCCGGCAGAAGGGTTATCAGGAAAGTTTGTGAAAAAAGATAGAGAAGAATTTGGTGTAATTAGCGGTGTGACAAATCATAATTATTATACAAATTCGTTCCATGTACCGGTGTATTACAATATTCAAGCGATAGATAAAATTCGATTAGAAGGACCGTTCCACGCTCTTTGTAATGGCGGACATATTACGTACATTGAACTAGATGGTGCAGCTGTGCATAATCAAAAAGCGTTAAAGCAAATTGTACAAGCGATGGCGCAGTACGGAGTGGGGTACGGTTCAATTAACCATCCTGTTGATCGTTGTAAGTGCTGTAGTTATCATGGCATTATCGGGAATGAATGTCCGAGTTGCGGGAATGAAGATGAGAATGAAATAGAAAGAATTCGCCGCATAACAGGATATCTTGTTGGAGATATGTCAAAGTGGAATAGCGCGAAACGTAGTGAAGAGATGGATCGGGTGAAGCATAAATGAAAGTTATGAATATCATTCATGATAGTGTAGTAGATGGAGAAGGATTGCGGACAGTCGTGTTTTTTGCGGGCTGTCCGCATCGTTGTATCGGTTGCCATAATCCGAAATCATGGAATGTTTGCAATGGAACTGAAATGACGGTAGAAGAAATTGTGAAAGAGATTGAAAAAAATTCATTAACCGATGTAACATTTTCAGGCGGAGATCCATTTTTTCAAGCTGCTGAAGTGAAAAAAGTAGCAAAAGCAGTGAAGGATTTGAGAAAAAATCTATGGATTTATACAGGTTACAGGTTAGAAGAGATACAGAGTGCTCAAAATAATGATATGATAGAATTGTTACATTATGGGGATGTTTTGGTCGATGGAAGATTTGAACTTGATAAAAAAGATTTAACACTTCCATTTCGCGGAAGCTCCAATCAACGTATTATTCGATTGAAAGAGTAAAAAGGCGGGATAGGTTATATGAATAAAACAGTATTACTTGTTGAAGATGAAAGAAGATTACGTGAAATTGTTAGTGATTATTTTCGTAATGAAGGCTTTGAAGTAATCGAAGCGGAAGATGGAAAAAAAGCGCTAGAATTATTTGCTGAACATACAATTGATTTAATTATGTTAGATATTATGTTACCAGAAATAGATGGTTGGTCTGTTTGTAGACGAATTAGAAAAGAGTCAGCGGTACCAATTATTATGCTGACAGCACGTTCTGATGAGGATGATACACTACTAGGCTTTGAACTAGGTGCAGATGAGTATGTAACAAAACCTTTTAGTCCGAAAGTGTTAGTAGCTCGTGCAAAGACGTTATTGAAACGTGCGGATGGAGCGGTAGGAGTATCAGAAGAAAATACTATGTCTTTAGCTGGAATAGAAGTGAATCGACTATCTAGAACAGTTTTAGTAGATGGTGAAGAAATTATATTGACACATAAGGAGTTTGAACTTCTTGTTTATTTAATGGAGAACAAAGGAATTGTGTTGTCACGTCAACATTTATTAGATCAGTTATGGGGATATGATTACTACGGTGATGACCGAACGGTTGATACACATATTAAAAAACTGCGAAATAAGCTAGGAGATAAGGCGAAACATATCGGCACTGTTATTCGAGTAGGTTACAAATTCGAAGAATAACCTTTAATTTACTATGCATCCCGGCTTTGGGATATAGCAAATTTACACTCTCCTTTGTAGGTGGAATGTACAAAAAATACTTTTCTTGTCTACAATGGTAGATAGGAGTATTTTTTTAATTGGATTTCACGATGAGTTCACAAGAAGGACACAAAATGTGACTATACTGAAAGTACGAATTCACCAGGGAGGGGAAATAAAACATGGGATATTACGACGGACCGAATTTGAATGAAGAGCATAGTGAAACGAGAGAAGTGAAAAAATCAGGTAGTAAAAAAGGATATTTTTTCACAGGTTTAGTTGGAGCTGTAGTCGGGGCGGTTTCGATTAGTTTTGCAGCACCGTACATGCCATGGGTGCAAAATAATGATGCAGCTGTTTCGTCATTCAATTCTAATAAACAAGTAGAAGGAACTGTAGTTCCAGTTGTAAATAAAGCGAAAAATGAAACTGATTTACCGGGAATGATCGAAGGCGCGAAGGATGTTGTTGTAGGTGTTATTAATATGCAACAAAGTGTTGATCCATTTGCAATGCAACCGACAGGCCAAGAGCAACAAGCTGGCTCAGGATCAGGTGTTATTTATAAAAAAGCAGGAAATAAAGCGTATATTGTAACGAACAACCATGTAGTAGATGGAGCAAATAAACTTGCTGTAAAACTAAGTGATGGTAAAAAGGTAGATGCAAAGCTTGTAGGGAAAGACCCTTGGTTAGATTTAGCGGTTGTAGAAATTGATGGATCTAATGTAAATAAAGTTGCCACTTTAGGTGATTCAAGTAAACTTCGTGCGGGTGAAAAAGCGATTGCAATCGGTAACCCACTAGGGTTTGATGGAAGTGTAACAGAAGGTATTATTAGTAGCAAAGAACGTGAAATTCCAGTAGATATTGATGGCGATAAGCGTGCAGATTGGAATGCTCAAGTTATTCAAACAGATGCAGCGATTAACCCAGGTAATAGTGGTGGTGCGTTATTTAACCAAAACGGTGAAATAATTGGGATTAATTCAAGTAAAATTGCACAACAAGAAGTTGAAGGAATTGGATTTGCTATTCCAATTAATATTGCAAAGCCAGTTATTGAATCCCTTGAAAAAGACGGAGTAGTGAAACGTCCAGCTCTTGGAGTAGGTGTCGTTTCATTAGAAGATGTGCAAGCTTATGCAGTAAATCAATTAAAAGTGCCAAAAGAAGTAACAAATGGAGTTGTATTAGGTAAAATCTATCCAATATCACCAGCGGAAAAAGCTGGTTTAGAGCAATATGATATAGTAGTAGCGTTAGATGATCAAAAAGTAGAGAATTCACTTCAATTCCGTAAATATTTATATGAAAAGAAAAAAGTAGGCGAGAAAGTAGAAGTTACATTCTATCGCAATGGCCAAAAAATGACGAAAACAGCTACATTAGCAGATAATTCAGCTACAAAGAATCAATAATCGGAATAAAAGAAAGTCTCTTTCATGTTGAAAGAGACTTTCTTTATCGGATATACTAAAGGAATAGGAGGGATAAATTATGATAATTGAAAACCCAACTCGTACGGAAATTGGTGAAGTATTAAAGAAAAGTAAAACGATTGCAGTTGTTGGATTATCAGATAAGCCAGAACGCACATCGTATATGGTTTCAAAAGCAATGCAAGATGCTGGGTACCGCATTATTCCAGTAAATCCAACAGTAGATGAAGTACTCGGAGAAAAGGCAGTTTCTTCACTGACGGATATTAAAGAACATGTTGATATTGTAAATGTGTTTCGTCGCTCAGAATTTTTAAAGGATGTTGCGAAAGAGTTTGTAGAGATTGATGCAGATGTTTTCTGGGCACAATTAGGAGTACAAGATGAAGATACATATAAACTTTTACAAGAAAAAGGCTACACAGTAATAATGGATCGTTGCATTAAAGTAGAGCATGTAATGACAAAATAGTATAGATTTTAAAGATAGAAAGATTGATTCAGCCCTCACTTTTTACATAAGTAGGGCGGATGAACGAGGTGTTCATCATGAGATTTTTTAAAGGCTGTTTTTGGGGATTGTTACTTGTTATCCCATTTTGGATATTGATCATTTGGATCATGATAAAGGTTTGGAATGTATAATGTTGGAATACATATCCATTTCTCGTTGACAAACGATTATTTTTCTGAAATAGTAGCCTAGAGGAATCCTTGTGAAAAAAAACAAGGATTTTTCTATTGAAAATAGTATATAAAAGAGATAAGATAACTTGCCAAAACTATAGTCGAGGCGTTATTCTATAATAGAAACATATGTTCTGATTTGATTAGGAAAGGGGCAAGGAGTTTGGCGAAGCATCAGTTCCAATATAATGAAGATGCAATCCAAGTGTTAGAAGGACTTGAAGCCGTTCGAAAACGCCCGGGTATGTATATCGGGAGTACGGATAGCCGTGGATTGCATCATTTAGTATATGAAATAGTAGATAACTCCGTTGATGAAGCATTAGCGGGATTTGGCGACGAAATTTCTGTCGTAATACATAAAGATAATAGTATTAGCGTAATTGATAAAGGGCGAGGAATGCCTACGGGAATGCATAAGCTTGGAAAGCCGACACCTGAAGTTATTTTAACTGTACTTCATGCTGGTGGTAAGTTTGGCCAAGGAGGCTATAAAACGAGTGGTGGTTTACACGGTGTTGGGGCATCAGTTGTAAACGCCTTATCAGAATGGCTAGTAGTAACGATTAAGCGAGATGGTAGCATTTATGAACAACGCTTTGAAAATGGTGGTACTCCTGCAACGACGTTAGAGAAAATCGGGAAAACGAAAGAGTCTGGTACAACGATGCACTTCAAACCAGATACAACTATTTTCAGCACAACAAATTATAATTATGAAACATTATGTGAGAGATTACGTGAATCTGCATTCTTATTAAAAGGAATGAAAATCTCGATAAAAGATGAACGTAATGATTTAGAAGATGTGTTTCATTATGAAACAGGAATTGAGGCTTTCGTTTCATACTTAAACGAAGAGAAAGATTCGATTCATCCAGTTGTATATTTCTCGGGTGAGCAAAATGGAATTGAAGCAGAGTTAGCGTTTCAGTTTAATGATGGTTACTCAGAAAACATTCTTTCGTTTGTAAATAATGTACGTACAAAAGACGGTGGTACACACGAAGCTGGATTTAAAACAGCAATGACACGTGTGTTCAATGAGTATGCTCGTAAAGTTTCTTTATTAAAAGAAAAAGACAAAAATTTAGAGGGTACAGATATTCGAGAAGGATTAGCTTCGATTGTTTCTGTACGTGTACCAGAAGACGTACTCCAGTTTGAAGGGCAAACGAAAGGGAAACTAGGTACAAGTGAAGCTCGTTCTTCAATTGATGCAATTGTATCTGAGCATTTAGCTTACTTTTTAGAAGAAAACCCGGATGTAGCTACACTTCTTGTGAGAAAGGCAATTAAAGCAGCACAAGCACGTGAGGCTGCTCGTAAAGCGAGAGAAGAAGCGCGTACTGGTAAGAAGAAGAAAAAATCAGAAGGTACTTTAAGCGGGAAGTTAACACCTGCACAATCACGTAATCCTCAGAAAAACGAATTGTATTTAGTAGAGGGTGACTCGGCTGGTGGTTCAGCAAAGCAAGGGCGAGATCGTCGTTTCCAAGCGGTACTACCATTACGTGGTAAAGTAATTAACACGGAAAAAGCAAAGCTTGCTGATATTTTTAAGAACGAAGAGATCAATACGATTATTTACGCAATTGGCGGAGGCGTAGGGAATGAGTTCGCTGTTGAAGATATTAACTACGATAAAGTTGTTATTATGACCGATGCAGATACGGATGGAGCACATATTCAAGTGTTACTACTGACGTTCTTCTACCGTTATATGAAACCACTTATTGAAGCTGGTAAAGTATTTATCGCACTTCCACCTTTATATAAAGTAAGTAAAGGAAAAGGGAAAAGTGAAGTAATTGAATATGCATGGTCTGATGAAGAATTAGGTGATGTAACGAAAAAGGTCGGTAAAGGCTACATGTTGCAGCGCTATAAAGGACTTGGCGAAATGAATGCCGATCAATTATGGGAAACAACGATGAACCCTGAAACACGTACGTTAATCCGTGTGAAAATTGACGATGCATCAAGAGCTGAGCGCCGAGTTACGACATTGATGGGGGATAAAGTAGAACCTCGCCGTAAATGGATTGAGCGTAATGTACAATTTGGTATGCAAGAAGAAGGAAATATTTTAGAAAATGAAATGATTATGGAGACGGAGGTGGAATAACATGCAGGCAGAGAAGTTTCATGACCTCCCGCTTGAAGACGTGTTAGGTGACCGCTTTGCACGTTATAGTAAATATATTATTCAAGACCGCGCGCTTCCAGATGCGCGTGACGGTTTAAAACCGGTACAAAGACGTATTTTATATTCTATGTATGTAGAAGGAAACGTACATGATAAAGCGTTTCGTAAATCAGCTAAAACAGTAGGTAATGTTATCGGTAATTATCATCCACATGGTGATTCCTCTGTATATGAGGCGATGGTCCGTTTAAGTCAAACTTGGAAAGTACGTAATGTTTTAGTTGAAATGCACGGAAATAACGGTAGTGTTGATGGGGATCCAGCAGCGGCAATGCGTTATACGGAAGCACGTTTATCACCAATCGCATCTGAGTTATTACGTGATCTTGATAAAGAAACAGTAGAATTCGTGTCAAACTTTGATGATACGAGTGAAGAACCTATTGTATTACCGGCAATGTTCCCGAACTTATTAGTGAACGGATCTACAGGGATTTCCGCTGGTTATGCAACAGAAATTCCACCGCATCATCTTGGAGAAGTAATTGATGCTACAATTATGCGTATCGATCAACCGAATAGTTCTGTGGAGGACTTGTTAACAGTTATTAAAGGACCAGATTTCCCTACAGGTGGTATTATACAAGGGATAGATGGCATTAAAAAAGCGTATGAAACAGGTAAAGGTAAAATTATTATTCGCGGAAAAGCAGAGGTTGAAACGATTCGTGGCGGGAAGCAACAAATCGTTATTACAGAAATTCCGTACGAAGTAAATAAAGCGAATCTTGTTAAGAAAATGGATGAATTACGTATAGATAAAAAGCTAGATGGAATTGCTGAAGTACGTGATGAGACAGATCGTACAGGTCTTCGTATCGTTGTAGAATTAAAAAAAGAAGCGAATGCTGAAGGTATTTTAAATTATTTATATAAAAATACAGATTTACAAATTCCATACAACTTTAATATGGTAGCGATAAATAATCGTCGTCCGACACTTATGACATTACCTAAGATTTTGGATGCATATATTGGACATCAGAAAGAAGTTGTTACAAGACGCTCACAATATGAATTAAGAAAAGCAGAAAATCGTCAGCATATTGTAGAAGGTTTAAAGAAAGCATTATCAATTTTAGATGAAGTGATTGAAACGATCCGTGGGTCTAAAGATAAGCGTAATGCGAAAGATAATTTAAGTGCGAAATTTGGATTTACAGAGGCGCAGTCAGAAGCAATTGTTTCACTGCAATTATATCGTTTAACAAATACAGATATTACAGCGCTAGAGCAAGAAGCAGCGGAACTTAGTAAGAAAATTATAGAGTTACAGTCAATTTTACAAAGTGAAAAAAGACTTTTTCAAGTTATTAAAACAGATTTGAAGAGAGTAAAGAAAACATATAGTGATAATCGCCGTGCGATAATTGAAGAGGAAATTGAAGAAATTAAAATCGATGTGGAAGTTATGATTCCGCAAGAAGATGTCATCGTTACTGTAACGAAAGAAGGCTATGTGAAACGAACAGGTTGGCGTTCGCATAATGCATCGAACGGGAAATACTTCGGTATGAAAGAGGGTGACATCTTACTTGAGCGTTTCGATACAAACACGACAGAAACCGTTCTTTTATTTACGAACAAAGGAAATTATATTTATCTTCCTGTGTATGAAATGCCAGAAATTCGTTGGAAAGATTTAGGTCAACACGTTGCGAATCTTGTTTCACTCGAGCGAGATGAATCGTTAATTTGGGCAACAGTCGTACCGAATTTTGAAGAAGAAAAACGATTTATCGTATTTGTTACACGAAACGGTATGATTAAGAAAACAGAATTAAACCAATATAAAGTGCAGCGTTATTCACGGGCATTCGTTGCTGTAAACTTGAAAAAAGATGATGAAGTTGTTGATATATTTGCGACAGATGGGACAAGTGATATTGTTCTTGCAACACATGGTGCATATGCACTTGTATTCAATGAAGAAGAAGTAAGTCCAGTTGGTGTCAGAGCAGCTGGTGTGAAAGCAATTAATTTAAAAGAAGATGACTATGTTGCTTCTGGTAAACCGTTAAATGGTGAAAAAGATCAACTTATTCTCGTTACGCAGCGAGGTGCTGTGAAACGTATAAAGGCATCGGAAATTGAGAAATCAACGAGGGCGAAGCGAGGCCTTGTAATTTTTAAAGAGTTAAAACGTAATCCGTACCGCATTGTCGGTATTGAAATTGTTCGAGATGATGAATTAGTTTACATGAAGACAGAGAAACACATTGTAGAAGAAATTGATCCGAAAGCGTTTCGAAATAAAGACCGGTATAGTAATGGTAGTTTAGTACTAGATGTTAATGATACTGGTGAAGTAATTGAAACGTGGACAAAGAAAAGAACGGAATAAAGTGAAACTTTAATCAGTGGTTTTTTTTCCATCCCCTACTGATTATTAGCCTTCACCAATCGGGCTTTTACGGGCAGTTGGTCTCCCGCCTAACTTCCCTCGCCTTCGCCTTATTTTGAGGTGGGAGTCTTACTGCGCGTTAATGCGGGATAAAGGGAGCATCTTGCTATGAATGATAGCAAGATGCTTTTTTCTAAGCAAATCATTATGTATATAAAAATAATCTTGTTATAATAATGAAATGAAATCGTTCTCATAAAGTGAAACTTTAATCAGTGGGAATTTTCTTTATCGGAATTTTTTATTACCACTGATTATAGTTGAACCAATCGGGCTTTTACGAGCAGTTGATTCCTCACCTAATTTCTTTGCTTTCGCTGAATTTTGAGTTAGGAATCTTACTGCCCGTTAAAGCGGGACAAATGGAGGGGCAACATGAAAAAAATAGGTGTAGGGATTGTAGGATTTGGATTTTCTAGTACAACATTTCACATCCCGTTATTACAAACGATAGAAGAATACGATATTCGTGCTATTTTATCATCAAAAGAAGAAGTAGTGAAACAAGCATTAACAAATGCTGAAGTTGTTGGTACAATTGATGAATTAGTAAATCGAGCTGATATTGACTTAGTGGTCATTACTTCGCCGAATACAACCCATTTTCCATATGTAAAAGAAGCAATTGTACACGGTAAGCATGTTGTTGTGGAAAAACCATTCGTTGTTTCAATTGAAGAAGGAGAAGAACTTATTTCATTAGCGAACCGACATAATGTCGTTTTAAGTGTGTATCATAATCGTCGTTTGGATAATGATTTCTTAACGATAAAGAAATTATTACAAGAAAAAAGAATAGGGAATGTATACGCATATGAAGCGCATTTCGATCGTTTCCGCCCACATGTACGCGATCGCTGGAGAGAAAAGAACTTACCAGGATCAGGTATATTATATGATTTAGGATCGCATTTAATTGACCAAGCATTATCATTATTTGGGAAACCAGATGCGATAAGCGCAGATGTAATAAAGCAACGACCAGGTGCAGAAGTGGATGATTACTTCCATGTTGTACTTCACTATGGAGTGAAGCGCGTTATTTTACATAGTAGCAGTTACGTAAAGCAAGCTGGACCACATTTTACACTGCATGGAGATAAAGGCTCTATCGTGAAATATGGTATGGATTCACAGGAAGAACAATTAAAGACTGGAATGAAGCCAGGGGATAATGGTTATGGAGCAGACTCTGAAGAGAATTTTGCTACTTTAGAAACAGAAGAAAGCTTAGATCGTATTCCAACAGAAGTCGGCTGCTATGACATGTATTATAAAGGCGTGCGAGATAGCATATTAAATGGTGAAAAGCTACCTGTAACTGCTCAAGAAGGTTTAGACGTTATTAAATTGATTCAATTGGCGACTGAGAGTAGTGAAACGGGTAGAGTCATTGCGGTAAAATAAAAAAGACACGAATTTCGTGTCTTTTTTATTAGGAACATATGAATATGACTCATTATTTAGTTTAATCGTTTATCATACATTAACTGGATTTGTATGCCGAAAGGATCTTCAATAATACCATATGCTTCACTAAATATATTTTTTTCTAATGGAGAGATTATTTTCACATGCTTATCGGAAATTAAATTATTATAAAATCTTTGTATTTCTTCTAAATTAGCACTTTGAATGCAAAGTGACATGTTATTTCCAACGCTATAACGTTCAGTAGGGTTCATTGTATCTTCGGCTATCATTAGCTTTGTATTCCCAATTTGTAAAACAGAGTGGGCAATATGATCTTTATTTTCATTTGTAATTTCAAAAGAACTATCTCTTTTGGCCAGTTCTTCATACGTAACAATCATTAACTTCTTGGCTTCTAAATTACGTGTATAAAAATTAATTGCCTCCTTTGCTTGCCCATCCATTGAAAGAAAAATAGCTATTTCTAATGTCATAAATATATAACTCCTTTATTAGTTAATAATTATAATATAGACTAAAAAGGTTTCAATACATGACACCTTTTATGGAGGGAAATATGAAAAAAACTGAACGAATAAATGATATGCTTATTTTCTTAAATAATAAAAGATATTTTAATTTAAAAGATTTAATGGTTAGATATGATATTTCTAAAAGTACCGCTCTACGAGATATTCAATCATTAGAAGAAATAGGTGTACCAATATATTCTGAACTAGGTAGAAATGGAAGTTATAAAATTATAGAAAATAGTGTGTTATCACCAATATATTTTAGTGTGGATGAAATGTATGCGTTATACTTTTCGATTCTTACATTAAATGGATACAAAACAAAGCCATTTAATATAGAAAGTATTGCGCTTGAAAATAAATTTAAACATGTATTACCTGATAATGTGAGTAAAAACATTTCAATCATGGAACGAACGCTTTCCTTTGAAGTAACAAATCATAGTAACTTTAGTCCGTTCTTAAAAGAACTTTTACAGGGGATTTTTGCTGAACGGGTTTATCGTTTAACATATTTGAAAAAAGATGAGGAGAAAGCATTGGTCGCCCAATTTATTCGAATAGAATCTAAATTTGGACAGTGGTATGCTAAAATTTTTAATTTTGAGACAAGTAATGTTCAAATAATTAGATGTGATAAAATTCTCTCTATTATGGAAACAAGCAATACTAATCCAAAAAAGCTCGAAGAACTATTAAGTTATCTTACTACTTTTCACAGAAAGCCTGATGCAATTGATTTTATTGTCATTGTTAATCAAGAAGGAAAAGACATTTTTGATAAAGAGAATTATCCTTCCATGAGGATACAAAAAGAAAAAGAAAATTACATTATAACAGGCTATTTTAACAAGAAAGAAATTGATTTTATTTCAAGTTATTTTTTGAATTTCGGAAAAACGATTATCTCAATTCAGCCTGTCGTGCTGAAAGATTTAATCTATAATAAGGTAGTATCTATAAAACATCATTTAACTTCTTTGAGATAAAGTTAGTTTTAATAATTCTTTTCGACATGAAAAAGCCCTTGAGATTTAAATATCCAAAGGGCTTTTTTATGATTTTGTTTGTTCTTTAGAAAAAATTATTTTTCTGGGACGGAAAGTCCATAAAAAAACATCGTAACTACATCTTGTATATGTTTTTCTCGATCTCCTTCAAGAAGCTGTGCCCCGAAATCATCACCTAATTTAGTGAACATTTGAATGTAAAGTAACATCATTTCTTTTGAAAGGTGTGGATTAATTTCATTTTTGCGCTGTGCTTGTTCTAATATTTCTAAATACCAAGGCAAGATTTTTTCGTTTTGATAACTATAAATAAATTCTCGGAGCGCTTCGTCTCTTTGCATCATTTGTAGTAACATATCAGGCTGAAATACCCCCCCAGTATTCATTTTTCTTACAATCATTTTTTGCATCATATCATGAAAAGTTAATTTTTCTTCTGCAAGCTCTTTATAATATTGAAATTCAGATATTATAAATTCTTGTATAAGTTCCCTAAATAACGCATCTTTACTTCCGAAATGATTATAAATTGTCACTTGAGAAACGTTTGCTTTTTTTGCAATATGTTCTATTTTCACTTCATTAAATCCACGTTCTGAAAATAATTTAAAGGCCGCATCCTTAATGGCACGTTTTTTCTTTTCTTTCACTTTTTCAAAGCCGTTCAATACAATCACCTCATTTAAAATATACAAGAAAAAATAATTGAAAACAATATTTTTGAAATATGGACGTATAAATATTTCAAAAAGTTGTTGCGAATATGAAAGATGAGGAGTACAATAATTTTGAAATATCACATGTTAAATATTTCAAAAAATGAGGTGGGTTTATGATTTCAGTTCAAAATGTCACAAAACAGTTTTCAAATGGAAAAGGCTTGTTTGATATTACATTTGAAGTGAAAGAAGGAGAAGTTTTTGGCTACTTAGGACCAAATGGTGCTGGGAAATCAACAACGATTCGTAATTTAATGGGATTTATAAAACCGACGGCTGGTAAAGCGACAATTTTCGGATTAGATTGTTGGGAAGATGCTGCGAAAATTCAAAGAGAAGTTGGCTATTTACCAGGAGAGATTTCTTTTATTGAAGGAATGAATGGATTAGAGTTTTTAAATTTGATGCAAGGAATGCGTGGGTTAAAAAATATAAAAAGACGAGATGAATTGATAGAACGTTTGCAGTTCGATGTGAAAACACCAATTCGAAAAATGTCTAAAGGAATGAAACAAAAAGTAGGTATAGTTGCGGCATTTATGCATGATCCAGAAGTGTTAATTTTAGATGAACCGACATCAGGACTCGATCCACTTATGCAGCAAGTATTTATAGATTTAATATTAGAAGAAAAGCAAAGAGGAAAAACAATCCTTATGTCATCGCACATTTTTACTGAGATTGAGAGAACTTGTGACAGAGTGGCTATAATTAAAGATGGTCGCCTTGTAACGGTTGAAAATATTCATGATTTACAAAGCTTGAGACGACAGGTAATAGATGTAACCGTATCATCTCAAGAAGAAATTGAGTCTCTTAAACAATGTGATTTGCAATTTGAAGGAGTGAAAGCTAGAGAGGCGTCAATTATTGTGCAAGGAAACTATCAAACTGTTTTACAAATACTTTCAAACTATAATGTAACTGCACTTCAAACGAGAGCGACGGATTTAGAACATTTATTTATGCATTATTACGAGAAGAAAGAAGGGGTAAAGCATGAATAAACAACTATTTTTAGCTAGTTTGAAAGAAACGAAAAAAAGTATATTGAGCTATGCTACTGGTGCAGCTCTTTATTTATGGTTATTAATTTGGATATTCCCATCGATGGTTTCAGCCAAAGGTTTAAATGAATTAATAAGTGCCATGCCTGATAGTGTGAAAAAAATTGTTGGAATGGAAAGCCCAATTCAAAATGTAATGGATTTTTTAGCTGGTGAATATTATAGCCTGTTGTTTATTATCATTTTAACAATTTTTTGTGTCACGGTTGCAACGCATTTAATTGCTCGTCATGTAGATAAAGGGGCGATGGCATATTTATTAGCAACACCTGTATCAAGGGTGCAAATTGCAATTACACAAGCTGCTGTTCTCATATTGGGGCTACTAATAATTGTAATTGTTACTTATGTAGCTGGTATATTAGGTGCAGAATGGTTTTTAAAAGATAATAACTTAAATCGAGAATTATTTTTGAAAATAAACATAGTCGGAGGGCTTATATTTTTAGTAGTTAGTGCCTATTCATTTTTCTTTTCTTGTATATGTAATGATGAAAGAAAGGCACTTAGCTACTCAGCCAGTTTAACAATCTTATTTTTCGTATTAGATATGGTAGGGAAATTAAGTGATAAGTTAGAGTGGATGAGAAATATATCTTTATTTACATTGTTTCGTCCGAAAGAAATTGCTGAAGGAACATATAATATATGGCCAGTAAGTATAGGCTTAACTGCTGGAGCGCTTTGTATCTTCATAGTAGCAATTGTAGTGTTTAGGAAGAGGGATTTACCGTTGTAAATTAGAAAGTCCACTTAATTAGTGGGCTTTTTTCGTTTGTAAATTCGAAGGGATATCTTTTAGAGAAACATTTAAGTAGATAGTCAAAATGGAATGTTTACATTTTTTCTTGTAGAAATATTCAAAAAGAAGTGAACCTTTTTCTAGGATACTCCGTCTAATATGTGTAAAGTTTAATTAATAGAGAGGCTGAAACAGGAGGACCAATTGTGAAAGTAATTCCTTTATATAAGATGATTGTAAAAGAAGAAACGGATGTTTCTTTAGCAAAAAAGGGTAATCATGAGGCTTTATGACACTTATACATACAGAAAAAGTAAAGATGTATCGCATTGCGAAGGCGATGTTACGTGATGAGACGAATATAGAGGATGCAATGCAGGCAACAATTTTAAAAGCTTATGAAAATATAAAAAAACTGAAAAAGGAAGAGTTTTTTCAAACGTGGCTAATTAGAATTTTAATAAATGAGTGTAACAATATAATTCGCTCTTATAAAAAAGTAATTGTAATTGAGGATCATGATAGTAATATGGTGGCGTTCGATCGATATGAAGATATTGATCTTTGTAATGCTATTCAGTCTTTAACGGAAGAACTAAGAGCTGTAACTGTACTTTATTATTATGAAGATATGAATCAAGAAAGTATTGCAACGCTTTTAGAAATTCCAAAAGGCACGGTTAAATCAAGATTGTCACGTGCAAGGGAACAATTAGAAGAGCGATTAAAGATGGAGTAGGAGGTGGTTAAAATGGATAAAGAAAAATCATTTGATGAAAAATTAAAAAAGAGAATAGAAAAGGATAATACCGTATTGCCACAGGCACTAAATGAAAAAATTAATGATACACTTCATAATCTTCCTGTAAAAAGAAAGAGTTATAGAGTACATATGATGTTTATTAGTGCCGCTGTTCTAACGCTATCAATTGTATCTATGTCTGAGTTTTCTATACAGAGCTTTGCACAAAATGGAGGGATGTTTAATTACGTAAAGAAGAATGCGTTTTCTGATTATGAGAATGAAGAAGAAATAAAGTCGAACGTCAATTATCCAGATAAGGAGAAGATTCATCAAAAGATGCTTGATTCAATTGATCATTTCCAAAATGTTTCAGGGCAATTCGAAGAATATTCTAGCTCTACAAGAATTGCTACAGCATATAAATATGTGATTGATACGGAGAAACAAAGTGGTATTTCATCTAAAGAAGACAAACTATCGAAAAAAAGCACGATTATTTATAACGAGGACGGAAAAAAAGAGTTTAATGATAAGAATAATACGTATAAAGAGACGAGATGGATCCCTAAAAAAAGAAATAATGAACTATTAAAATTAAGCCCTATGGAAAGGTTGTTGAGAAAATCAGGTGAGAAGAAACGGTATGATGACGAATATGTGGGATTCGCTAAGTACAGTATTCAATCAGAATTTGCTGATCTATTAATTCGATATAAAGATTGGAGTTATAAAGAAACGAAGTATCTTGGACTCGATTGCTACAAAATAGAAGGGGTAATAAACATAGAAATGCCTGTAAGTACATCTGAAGATTTGAGTGGGAAATTTGAAATGGTTGTAGAGAAAAATACGGGGATTATGTTGAAGTTCCTTAGTTTCCATGAAGGTATGATTCAATATTCGATTACGACTGAATGGATACAAATAAACAAAGGATTGAAAGAGAATGTATTTCAAAAGGATAGCACTAATTATGAAAAATTGAAAAACATATTAGATGAATAGAAAACGGAGGGAACTATATGGAGAATACCTCTCCTTCAAGAGAAAAGAAAAATAAACGAAAATATAAAAAGACAACGATCATAAGTGTATTGTTAGGAGTATTACTATTTGGCGGAGTGGGGTATGGTGCTTATGTATATATGAAAACTTCTAATCTCGTACAAAAATCTAATTTGAACTTATCGCGTGGTGAAAAATCAAATTTACGTGAGAAAGCTGTAAAGCCAATTACACACAACGTTTCAATGTTAATTATGGGGATTGATGAAAATCAAGAACGGCAAAAGGGCTATAATGGTGCATTTCATACGGATGCATTATTGTTAGCTACGTTTAATAAAGAAGATAAGACAGTGAAATTAACCAGTATACCAAGAGATACTTATACATATGTTCCAATCGAAAAGAAAAAAGATAAAATAACACACGCATATGGAAGTGGTTTCGTTAAAAACGGAAAGGATGGAGGGCCACAAGCTTCTGTTGAGGCAG
The DNA here is from genome assembly GCF_008042285.1 of Bacillus sp. AR13-1. Lineage (NCBI taxonomy): Bacteria > Bacillati > Bacillota > Bacilli > Caryophanales > Bacillaceae > Bacillus > Bacillus sp. AR13-1. The sequence goes on along the minus strand of NZ_QNUA01000001.1, from coordinate 739 downwards.
TAGAAAAGTTGCTGCAAGTACCGGTAGATTATTTTGTGAAATTTAATTTTGGGTCATTTATTAAAATTGTCGATGGGCTCGATGGTGTTGAGGTAGATGTCCCGGTTGAATTTACTGAACAAAATAGTAAAGATGAACCTGATACGATTCACTTGAAAAAAGGGGTTCAAAAATTAACGGGAGAAGAAGCACTTGCTTTGGCGAGAACTCGTCATATTGATAGTGATGCAATGAGGGGACAGCGCCAACAACTTGTTATTGAGGCGATTTTAAGTAAATTAAAAAGTGTAGGGTCTATTACAAAACTGGAGAAAATGGTTGAGGCCGTCGATGGCGATTTTAAAACAAATTTAGCATTGGATGATATTTTATCTTTTTATAAATATGGTTTAGATTGTTCAGTTGAGAAGATTCAACTGAACGGTGATGATTTATATTTACCAAATGGCCCAAATGGGAAGCGTGTATATTATTATAATCCTAATAAAAAAGACTTGCAAAATTTGAGTAATACACTCAGAACACATCTTGGATTAAGTGAGAAGCAAATTGAGGGAAATTAAAGCGGATGTTATATCTGCTTTTTTTGTTTTTGTAGGAAAGAGATCTCTAGAATATACATTATTTATTAACGACAATCTACAGTCTATTTATTGGAAAGTATCATTAACACTATTAAATTAGTGTATATGTAACGATAATAAATGATGTTAAAAAACTATATGGAATTTTTATGAAT